>JAOFXR010000026.1 GCA_028047635.1 Verrucomicrobiales bacterium | reverse complement strand
ATCAAGGAAAGGTGAAACCTCCGAACTCTGGCGTGAGAAGAGTTTTGAAATCCTTCTCGACGGAGCCTGGTTATCGGGGACTTTCGACCGGGTCGTGATTGAAATGGGGAAAGACGGTCTCCCCCAAAAAGCGACAATTATTGATTACAAAACCGACCAGGTTACTGAATCAACACTGGATGAAGCGACGCAAAAACACCGCTCGCAACTGGAAACCTATCGTGAAGTACTTTCCAAAATGACCGGACTTTCTCATGAGCACATTTCTGCCGTTCTCATCTTCACCCGGATTGCCCGGATTCGAAAAATTTGAAGTTTCTGTGAATCTTAATTGCGCTTAATCCGTCAATTTCGTATAGGCAGAGTTACCTCCTTAAACTCAGATCCCGCGTACGATAAATATCCCATACCCGGCATCAAACAATCTTACCGCCACACCGGCAGGTCAAAGACGATTGTTTTGCCTCTCCTGATGACGGCCATCGTCGCGGCGATGGTGGTTTTTTTCGTGAAAGGAAAACCAGCCGATCCCGCTGAAGAAGAGACCGTTATCGTTTCCACTCCGGCAAGAGAATCCCTCGACAAAAATACTACCGACGTAAAAGTCGATTTGATGCCCATGCCTCCTGTAGAAAGCGATTTTAAGAATGAGGAAGTCGTCACACCGGACATTGAGGCCACCGAGGATGAACTTCCAAAAACGGCGAATGTGGTGGAACCGATGAAGGAGAAAGGCTTTACCCCGTGGATGCACCCCCTCGCGCTCGACACCTACATCCGCGCTAAATCGAGCGGCAACGGTAAAAGCTTTTGGGAGAGCGGTCACTGGATCACTTCAGTGGAAGGGCGTTGAAATGCCGGCGTTCAGGAATTCCGAATTGCTTACGATCAAATTCCCGAGATCGAAACGTGGCAATGGCGCTACAAGGTGACTCAAAGTCAGGCTGAATTTGCGATCAGCGTCAATGATATTGATCGAGTAAGGATACACTCTCGTGCAAACGCAAACCTTTCGTAAGCCCAACGGGGATCAACGCTATCAGGGAGTGTGGCATCGGCAGTTGGCGCGGCCAACGGTGGTTGATACGGCGCCAGCGGCGGACGTGATCCAGGACCCTGCTACCCCAAATTTGCAACAGGTGGACCTTCCTTCTCCGGGGATTACAGAAGAAACCACGTCCGAGCCGCGCGGCCTGAATGTGAATCGGCTTAACTTCCAGTAATCACCTCTGGTGCTCCGGCGCTTCAGCCACCGGAAGGAAATCAACAAAGCCACGACTTCGATCCACCCGGTGAACTCGCACTAAAAGACGAGTTCCCGCCGCGAGACGCGGACTACTCACACGACTTCTGAATTCGTCGCGTCCCCTGTCGAAAAAATACTCGTCATGCGACGGCAGGTCATCGCGGCGAATCATTCCTTTGATCATGAGGTCATCCAGTTCGCAGAATACTCCAATGGGACGAACTTCGTGAATCGTGGCTTCAAAAGTGGCGTCCTCGTCCTTGCTTAATACAAGCTCCAAATACTCAAGAAGTTTTAGTTTCTTCGTCTCCATCTCTGCGTCGGCTGCGATCCTTTCGGTGCGGGAAATATGCTTTGCCGTGTCGACCATACCCGCGAGTGGAGGCACTGAATCCGGGTGATCCGGCGCTGTCGGTTCGTTCCGATACGAAAGAATCCGCTTCAAGACGCGGTGAACGACCAGATCGGCATACCGTCGAATCGGGCTGGTGAAATGCGTGTAGTTCACTTTTGAAAGGCCGTAGTGCCCCGCTGGCTCGACCGAATACTCAGCTCTCCTCAAGCTTTTCAACAGCGCGAGTTTCACACCGGGCTCCTCGACTTTGCCTCGAATATTCGAAAGCAGCTTCTGCAACTCCGGTCGGTGCGTCACATCTCCCACTTGATGCCCGAAGCTCCGCGCCAGCTCTGCAAATTCCTGCAACTTAGTTAGGTCCGGGTCCTCATGAACCCGATAAATTGACGATACTTGAGCGTTCTTAATCTCAGTCGCGACCGCCTCGTTCGCCGCCAGCATAAATTCCTCAATCAGCTGATGACTTTCATCGTAAATGCTTTTCGCCACGCCCACGGCACGCCCCTTCTCATCCAGAATCACTCTCACTTCAGGAAAGTCGAGATCCAACGATCCCCCCGCAATACGTCTTTTTCGAAGCGTCGAGGCGAGATGCCATGCTCTCTTGAGATGCTTTACCAGCTTCTGCTCTTTTTCGTCCCCAATCTCATTCACCTTGGTATTCTCCCACTGCATCAACTCAAACGCCTCTTCGTAGGCATACCTCCGCTGACTCTTTATTACCGCCGAAGCGAAACGAGAGCTGAGCACTTTTCCCTTGGAATCGAACTCCAAAATCGCCGCATGCGTCAATCGCTCAACGCCCGGTTTAAGACTGCATACGCCATTGCTCAATTTCTCGGGCAACATGGGAATCACCCGGTCGGCAAGATAAACACTGTTCCCCCGCTTTCGAGCCTCTCCATCGAGAGCTGTTTTCGGTTTCACGTAGTGAGCAACATCCGCGATATGAACTGCCAGCTCCCAGCCACCATCAGCAGCTTCGGTGACGCAGATGGCATCGTCAAAATCCTTGGCATCCGCTGGATCGATCGTGAAGACCTCGCGGTCGCGCCAATCTTCACGACGCTCAAGCGCCTCGTCACTGACCACTTCATCGACCATCTCCGCTTCATGGAGCACGGGGTCCGGAAACTCCACAGGAAGTCCATATCGATGAATGATAGACAACATATCCACCCCAGGAGCATCTTCCGGCCCGAGGACACGGATCAGGGTTGCCACCGGAATTGAACGCAGATCACTCCATTCCACGAACTCTGCGATGACCACATCGCCTTTCTCTACCCCCGGTAGAACGTCCCGCAATTGAAAGGAAGCGGGAAGACGCCCATCATCCGGAACGACCGTCGCCCGACTGCTTTGAGAGTAAAATTTACCAACGATCGTCGTTCTTTTCCGTTCACAAATCCCCACGACACGACCGATAAAATCATCGTCATGCTGCCGGGATCTTCGCCCCTGACGATTCAGTTGCTCTCGCCCGCGCCTCGGGTCACTCTGTTGAATTCGCACTTCAACTATATCCCCATCCAACGCGGTCGATGTGAAGCGTCCGGGAACGAACACTCGCGGTCGCTCCATGCTTCGGAACATCTCATGAGCCGCTAGATCATCGGGTATGAAAAACGCACTTTTCTTCTTTCGGTCACGCGAAAACTCAATACGCCCTCTCAGCACTGAACGCTGAGCGTCTTTCGCAGGAACACGAAAACGTGCCTTCTTCCCTTTCTCAAGATTTCCAGAGGCAATCAAGTCATTCAAAGCCTCGCGAAAAACCGCCCGATGTTCCGTGGAGACCCTAAGCTCTCTCGCTATCTCCGATTTACTCAGGGGTTGATATTCCGGTGAACACACCAGTTGCTGAATCGATTGAATGAGATCTTTTTTCAAAACAAAGAGAAATCCCGAGCCTCAGCTCGAAACAGGTCCGGTCAAAAGGTTGCTCCAAAACTGACAAAAAAGCTGGACGAAGAACACCCTCATGTGTTTACATAGTATTGCAGCGCAAAAAGTGAGCGATTTCAAAAAAAATCTCGTCACCGACTTCCCACTGCGTTAAACATGCCTCCAATTATGAGAAAATCACCCTTTACCCACCGTATTTCAGGCTTCACTCTCCTCGAGTTGCTAGTTGTTATCGCTATCATCGGCATCCTTGCCGGACTTATGTTCCCGGCGACGACTGGTGCGTTGCGCAGAGCCGAGCGGACACACGCGGAAAACACCTGTTACAATCTGAAGAACGCTATTTCCGCTTACTTCACCGAGTATCGCAAGTATCCTGCCGAAGTAGGCGCTGACGAACAGGCAGAGCTCAGAACCGATTCAGCTCTCATGGACATCATTCTTGGAGCAGACAACGACGTCGGCGAAACATTAAATCCTCGTAAAATCGCCTTCTACAGCGGAAAACAGGCTAAAAGAGCTCCATCAGGTGGAGAAGACACTGACGGACCTTGGCGAAAAGGAATCACTCTTGGCGAAGATGGTGGCGGCGAACTCTATGATCCATACTCCAAGTTTTATTACGTGCGCATGGACCTCGATTACAATAATCGAGTAGAGAAGCCAAGTTGGGACGAGTCTACCGGTGCCACTGTCCTTCCTGAGGCAATCCTCATTTGGAGCGCGGGCAAGGATAGGCAAGAAAACGAAGCCAAAGACAATATCAAAACTTGGTAGTCCAAACGGCAGCTCCGGAAAAAACTATTAAAAAGCCGAATCGCCCGACTTGGGGATTCGGCTTTTTTACGCTCTTAATTCTATCCTACCCCTTAATCAGCTTCTTCAAATCCCACCCGTCACGATAATCACGAGTGAGAAATTGATTCGCCTCAGGCTTGTTGGTGAACTCCATCTTTTCAGCGTCCCACTTCAACTTCTCTTTCGGGAACCTGAGCGCAACGTTCGCGAGAAGAATCGTCTCGGTTAAACGGCCACCGTAATCAAAGCTATCGGTTGGCTGCTCTTCAAGAATACAACCATCGATCCAACCGTGGTAGTGATCCTTATCATCTGCCATTTCATAGTCCTCAAGCAGCTTGCCACCCTCGACATAGATTTTGGGAGCAGCAACATGAGGAATCACCAAGGTACCTTCTTCGCCGATCAACATCGAACCCGAACTCGGCAGGGCTTCACGTGCTGACAAATGAGACCCTTTGGTCGGAGCCGCTCGACCGCCATCATACCAAGTAATCTTAAGGCGATCTCCAGCGGTGAAATCCGTTCCCGGAACGGTGAAACTGTAAGTCGTTTGCGCAGGCCAAACTTCATCATTCATTCCTGAATGCTCTGCAAAATAATCGTCGGTCGGCCCCATGATTTTCAACGCAGTGAATACCGGATCCAAAATGTGACATCCGAAATCACCGATCGCGCCACTTCCGAAATCCTGCCAGTCACGCCAGCCCCAGGGATGGTAGCAACGGTGCTCTGCGCTATATGGACGCATCGGAGCCACGCCAATCCAGCTGTCCCAATTTAGGTTATCCGGAACGGGATCTACCACTTTAGGACGATTGAGGTGGCCGCTGCGCCCGTGACCGGGAGTCGGCACCCAACTTCTCACTTCTTTGATTTTCCCAATGCGACCTGACTGCGCAATTTGCACCGCTGTACGGTAAAACTTATGAGAGTGAATCTGGTTACCGAGACGGGTAATCACACCCGTCTCTTTGGCCACTTTCATCATCTCACGATTTTCCCACACATTGTGAGTCATCGGTTTCTGGCAATAAACATGCTTGCCCAATTTCATCGCACTAATCGCGCAATAAGCGTGCATATGATCAGGAGTCGAAACGGTAACCGCATCAATTTGATCGCCCACCTTTTCGAACATTTCACGAAAGTCCTGATAAAGCGGCGTCTCCGGACTGAGCTTTTTCACATTCAGAGTCCGATTCGTATCGACGTCACAGAAAGCGACATACTTCTGATAAGAGTGAGTCGACATCGCTTTGATATCGCTGAAACCTTTTCCATCCGAGCCAATCGAAGCCAGCTGAAGTTTCGAATTTAAATTCTGTCCGCGAACAATCGCGGGGGCCGCTGCAAGCACCGATGCTGCCGCACCACCTTTGAGCAAATTACGCCTGGTTGTCATAAGACAATGACAACGAATGCCCCCCCATTGGTCCAGTCACAATCCCCCG
This sequence comes from Verrucomicrobiales bacterium, assembly GCA_028047635.1. Classification (GTDB taxonomy): domain Bacteria; phylum Verrucomicrobiota; class Verrucomicrobiia; order Verrucomicrobiales; family DEV007; genus Arctic95D-9. Next base: position 37,467 of record JAOFXR010000026.1, on the reverse strand, counting down.
CAATTGCGCAAGTAACTCACTCAGGAACTTCGTAAAGACTCTGCAAGCGCTTTAATTCTGAGTGCAGGCCATTTTGAACATCTGAGAGCGCCGGATCGTCATACCGACTCTCCAGTTCGAGCGGATCACCCTCAATATCAAACAGCTCCCAGGTATTGAGATGTGGCTCGGGATATCGAATCAGTTTGTAGCGCCCATCAGTCACCCCGTAATGAAGCGGCACGCCATGTCCACCAGATTCATAGTAGTGGTAATAGTGCGTCTTCCGCCACTTCTCAGGAGTCTCCCCACGAAACACCGGCAAGAGCGACTCACCCTGCAAATCCTCCGGAATCGGCGCCTCAGCAACATCAAGAAAAGTGGAAGCAAAATCTAAATTCGAAACAATGTCGTTCTGATTCGTCGAGCCCGGTTCAACCGCTCCGGGCCAACGAACGAGCAAAGGCGTCCGGAAACTCTCTTCATACATCCAGCGCTTATCAAACCACCCATGCTCACCGAGATAGAATCCCTGATCCGAACTGTAGATCACGATGGTGTTTTCAGAGAGACGATTGTCATCAAGGTAATCGAGGAGCCGACCAACACTCTCATCGACTGCCTTCACGCAGCGCAGGTAGTTTTTAATGTATCTTTGATAGTGCCATCGGGTCTTGTCCTTTCCTTCAAGGCTGGCTTCATGAAATGCTTTATTACGTGGAACAAAGTACGCATCAAGCGCCGCCTTTTGCTCAGGAGTATGTTTGCTGGAATATTGAAACATGAGACGATGATCGCCCATATGATCTGCGATTCCCATGGCATGCTGAGCCGCTGCCTGACTCCGCCCGGAATAGTCGTCGAACAACGTAATCGGTTCAGGCACCTCTTCATCAGCAAGAAACTCAAGATGTCGAATCGCCGGCTCCCAACGCCCGTGCGGAGCCTTGTGCTGAGACATTAGGAAAAACGGCTTTTTAGAATCGCGGCTCTCCAGCCAATCAATCGAGTGATCCGTGATGATGTCCGTTACATAGCCCTCGTGCACTTCGATTCCCTCGCTCGTTCGAAGTCGCGGGTTGTAGTATTCACCCTGCCCTTTCAGAACTTCGAAGTGATCAAATCCCGTTGGCTCAGATTTGAGATGCCATTTCCCAACAATCGCCGTCGAATACCCCGCCTTTTGTAACAATTTAGGAGCGATCTGTTGCGAGCCGTCAAACGTATCCGAGTTTTTGGTAAACCCATTGAGATGCGAATATTTCCCGGTCAAGACGACCGCCCGCGAAGGTCCGCAGATTGAATTGGTGACATAACATTTTTTGAAAAGCACTCCCTCCTTCGCAATCCGGTCGATGTTCGGCGTCGGAGCTACATTAGCGAGCGGCCCTCCATACGCGCTAATCGCCTGAGTCGCGTGGTCATCACAGAAAATGAAGAGAATGTTAGGGCGCTCGTCTGCCGCAGAAAGCCAACACGGTGAAACGATGGCCACCCACAGGAAAAACAGAATCAATTTCGGCATCATCACTCATACGCGATGAAGGGTAGCCGACGCAACTTTCGCGAAGTAACTTCATCACGATGAAAATGCGCCTCAACCCTGTTTACTCCCGAACTCAACCCTATTGGGTCATTGGCTTAACCCTGTTGACTCTGACACTGAACCCTGTTGCCTTTGCCCAAACGAAGAAAAAGGCCCAGCCAATTCCTAAAGGAGTGAAAGTGGAGAAAAATCTCGTCTTTGCTACCCATGACAGTATCGATTTAAAGCTCGATCTCTATCTTTCCGAGGAAAAACCATCCAGTCCTATGCCCGCCGTAATCTGGATTCACGGAGGTGGATGGCTCAACGGATCCAAAGACAAATGCATGGCCTCGTTTCTCGCGCAAAACGGTTTCGCCGTCGCGAGCGTCGGTTATAGACTCGTCGACAAAGCGGAATGGCCCGGGCAAATCGACGACTGCTACGCCGCCGTAAAATGGCTCAGAACCGAAGGCGCAAACTATGGAATCGACGGCTCGAGAATCGGGGCATGGGGAAGTTCGGCCGGCGGACACCTTGTTGCCTTAATGGGAACGAGAAAGCCGGGCGAAGAAAGCGAAGTGAGCACTCAACTCCAGGCAGTCTGCGATTGGTTTGGCCCTACTAATCTCCTCACGATGCCACCCAACAACGTCAGCGAAACCAGAACCGCCGAGCAGGTGGCCAATTCGAACGGGGCGAAACTTCTCGGAGCGACCGTTCGCGAAGTTCCCGATCTCGCGAAAGACGCCAGCGCACTCTTCCATGTTTCGAAAGAGGCGGCGCCGTTTCTCATCATGCACGGAAGTGAGGACCCGGGAGTGCCACTGGTACAAAGCACCACTTTTCACGAAGCGCTGCAAAAAGCGGGCGCGAAATCAGAATTGGTGATCGTCGAAGGCGCAGGACACGGAGGAAAAGGGTTTCAGACCATCGAAGTCAGAAACACCGTGAGAACGTTTTTTATCGAAACGCTTAAGCCGTAGCCTACAAGTCGCCACCCACCACTTCCGTCGCTCCTTTGATAAGACGACAGAACTCTTTCTTCGTAACGCGGTGGTGTGTGTCCAATTCAGGATCAAGCGGATCGATGCGCTTATACTCGACGACGAGACGCTCGAGCACAACAATACGATAGAGATCCTCGCCCTGTTTCCAGAGCTGGTTTTGAAACAGCTTCATGGCGATGAGACTACCACGGATTAAGAGTCTTGCTCGAAAAAGGCAAGCCTACCCTCTCTGCCCGACGTAGACGCGGTGAATGGACTTTTTGGCACGCTCGTGAGCCTTGATGACATGGCGTTCGGTTTTCGCAAAACCATCCTTCTGAAGACGCTTCTCGAAACCCGGCTCTTCGGCGGCTGCCCAGAATGCGACACGCCCACCCGGGGCAAGTGAATCGCGGATCATCGCCATTCCCTTTTTCCCATACATGCGCTTGTTCTGAGGCTGAACGAGTGAAGTGGGGCCATTGTCAGTATCGAGCAAAATCGCATCGAATTTCTTTCGCTTTCCATCTGCTGCCTCGCGAATCGCATCGTAGACATCTCCGATGAACATGGTGGTTCGGGGATCATCCATGAGCTTTCCATTCTCTTCGAAAAGAAAATCGCGATTCCACTGCACCACCTCCGGCAACAGTTCAGCGACTACGACTTCGCCCTCATCACCGACCAATTCGAGGGCGCGCTTCAAACTGTAACCGAGTCCCATCCCACCGATCAGAACCCGTGCGCTATCAGCCGCGGCTCCATGAGGGCAGGCGTGATCCGCTAGTAATCGCTCCGAAAGCGTCCAGGTGCTGCTCATGAGCTGATCCCCGTTGAGCTTCAGGAAGAAATCCCCATCATGCTCATGGAGAGAGAATTTGGATCCGTCCGGCGTGCGGGTTTCGGCGAGTGTTGTGGTCGGCTTCATGAGTCAAATTACGCTTACTCTCATTAAAACTTCTTCAAGCGAATACGGCGGTATTCCATCTGACCTCTATCCCCTTCGAGGCCGATCGGGCCCGTTTCAGGAACCTCCATCGCCTCTTCAAGGACTTCACCGTTGCAGGTAGCCCGGGCGACACCACCTTTTACAGTGACTTCCATTTCATTCCAGTCCTGAGGCTTGTACTTCTTAAGATCGGTATACGGTCCGGCAAGCGGATAGTCGCGACACTGCAGCTGCGGCTTCCGAATAAAAACGCCACTGTCGGCATTCGGAGTGGCTCTGAATTCGAGTCGTAAAATGAAGTCACCTGAAAACTCTTCGGTCGTCCAGATCTGTTGAATGCGTCGCCCTTCCGCCGGAGTCTTCACGACGAGACGACCCGCGATGACTTCGTATCGACCGTCGCTACTCTTGGTTTTTCCATCAAAACTCTCAGCTTCTTCGATTTCTACAAATACAGGCGCATTCGGACGCGGCTTCTTCGGTTGCTTACGCGGAGGAGTCGGACGAAATCCCCAACCGTCCAATGACTCACCGTCGAAGAGAAGTTCAAACCCTTCAGCCACCTCAAACGGCTCAGCCACTTTTTCAACCAACCCGAGGGTCGCAAACACCGGGGTCAACCCGGCAGCCCACTTCGCGTAACCGGCTTCGTTGGGATGAAGCAAGTCAGGGAACTCAGCCGCTTTGGCATCGCCATTTTCAGCTGCGAACAAGGTCCAGGTATCCACGATCGTAATTTGATCATCTCCCTTCACCGCCGCAGACAGCAACTTGTTTATCTCTTTAATAGCATTCGCAGGACGCTTCTTTGTCTCAGAGCTCGGGAAAACCATGTTCAACACAATTGGAAGGTCAGCCCGATGTTGCTTCAGCCCCGCAATGATCAAGTTCACATTACCGGTAATTTGCTCAGCCGTGGCGCCCTCTTCGAGATCGTTCGTTCCCATGAGCATGACAACCGCACTTGGGTTGAGAGAAAGCACGTCTTCCTGCAATCGGATCAACATGCCCCGTGTCGTGTCACCGCTGATTCCGCGATTGGCCACTTTCATTTCACCGAAGGTGCCTTTCATATCAGCCCCCCAGCCCTGAGTGATTGAATCACCAAAGAAAACAACTGCGCCTTGATCCTGCTTTACCTCGGTCGCCCATTTGGAACGCTTCGACTCCCACAACTTCGTGAACCACTCGTATCGACGAACCGGCCCTTCACCAGGCAAGTCAGCCTCGGGTCCGGGAATCGTAAAACCCGGAGCCGCAGCCTCCTCAGCAGCCAGTGGTAGGATCAGAGATGAAGCGAAAACAATAAATGAAAGAAAATAGACCAGTTTCATGATCGCGAGACTAGCCCCCGGTTGAGGAAAACGCCATGCAAAATCGGACCACTATTTCTTCTCATCGTCGTCGAAAATCACCTTCGTTATGAAGAGGTCATTCCCGCCAGCCGATTCAAGCGTCGTAGTTCCCATCGTAGAGACATTTCGAAACGCTCCCGCGACAACGGCGGCACCATCGGTGGTCGTGGCAACGCAATAACTGAGATCATTATCCGTTCCACCGAGGACTTTGATCACTTCCACGCCAGAACCATCGGCCGCAATCTTCGCCACCCAGGCGTCACGTTCGCCGCCCCCCTTGAGAGTTTGACCCGCAAATTCGGCGACGTCAGAGAATTCTCCTGTCGCAACAAATCCGCCATCACCAGACACGATGTCCAATCCGTAGTCAGTTCCCTCTCCTGCTCCATGAGAAGCACCAAGTGGTTCACCAAGCCCCGAAAAGACTGCGGTAAAAAAATCGTGCCCCCCCTGGGAGGTAAACGTTTTCTCTCCAAAAGTGGCCTCGGCTTTAAACATTCCCGCGATCGCCACATTCCCGGTGGCTTCATCGACCGCAATCGACGTAGCAACGCCGTCTGATTTACCACCTGCATTTCGCACCCATTGAAAATTGCCCGCCTCGTCAAAGTTGGCGACAAAGATATCCTGCACCGCCGACTGTGTCTCGACGTCTTTTGACCAGGTCACCTTCCCCTTTGAATAACCGGCCAGATAAATTGAATCATAAGCTCCGACCGTCACTTGATGACCACTAATCGACGCGGCCCCGATGCCCTTAGCCCACAGCCATCTACCCGCGGGGCTGATGCGCCCCAGCACAGCATGTTTTCTTGAATCGCCTTCAATCGCCATATCCCGAAACGTTCCCGTTCCTGTGATCGCTCCGGAAACGACAAAACCGCCCCCTTTCATTCCCACAATTCCATGCCCGTAATCATAGCCGGCACCGCCGAATCGGCGTGCCCAGGTGCAGACTCCTTTCTTATTGAACCGGGCGACAAAACCATCGTAGTCACCCGCGGATTCCAACTCCATCTCGCCCAGGACAAAGCGTTCGCTTTCGAAATGCCCCGTCACTATGCAGGAGTCATCAGGTCCTGCCGCGACACTGTATCCTCTATCAATTCCGGGGCCGCCCGCACTCGTTGCCCACATGACACGACCACCGGAATCAATTTTTGCGGCAAAGAAATCCAGTGCTCCCTTGCATTCAAGTTCGTGCCCCCCAAAATAGCAATCCTCCGTGATCTCCCCCGTGACCAGCACGCCACCGTCGGCAGTCGCGGTGATACCCCGGATTTTGTCATTCCCCTCGCCACCTCCTTGAACCGCCCAGGCAACGCCTTTTCCATCCGACTCAGGAATCTTCCAGTTTTCATCCTCCAGCCGACGATCAAAATAAAATGACGGATTCTCTCCTCCATCGATTGAGACCTGAACCGGGGGAAACACTTCATCGATCGTCTCCAACTGAAGCCGCGTAATATTGTCCGCCCATTGTTTCTCCTCAAGCACCCAGTTATGGAGATCGGCGTGAATGTAGAGAATCGGCTTCGCGTATTGTTGCGCGGCCGGAATAAGGACCTTCACAAAATCACGCAATGTGCCAGCGGCGGAAGCCTGCGCAAAAATGACGGTCGCATTCGTCGCTGCATGTTCGACCAACTGCTGCTGCACCCAGTCGCCATCCTCTTTGAGGCGGCTCTTCCATGCGGCTTCGTCGTAAACTTTGCCACCCACTTTGTTAATACCAATAAATAGAATCCCCTTGTGAGTGAATGCAAAATTCTCAGGCCTCACCTCCTGTCTCCGAATAGGGGCAAAAGCGGAAGTGTCCCAGTTTTTATCTAGGTGCATATAATGCTTTTCCCACCAGGACCACGCCGTATCAGGATCAGCATGATCAGTCCATTCGTTGTCCCCGGGAACGATAAACGTGGGAATCTGGTTTTCATTCTTCAGTAAATTCGCCACTTTAATGAACTGACCTTCTTTCCACTGTTTCGCCTTCCCCGTGACGAGATCGCCCACATGAACCAGAAACTCGCTGGTCTTCTCTTCATTCTCCTGCCCGATGTATCCAGCGAGAGCCCGTTCAGCCAGTGGGGTGTAGGGTCCACACCCCATCACCGAAAACCGAATAGACTCAGCCGACTTGGCAGCAGAAACATCAGCCTCCTTCCCTGCCCTAACACGCGACAAAAACACACTTCCATTCGCTCCGAGAATTTTCGCGGCGGCAGAGACGTTGCCTTCGCCCACCGTGACCCACGATTCGTTCTCAGAAATCTTCACGACTCCAAAGTTCCCCAGAGTAGCGCCCCGTTCCGGAACGACGATTTTCTCCGTCTCGCGAATGACGACCAGTTTTTCAGGATCCACCTGAGCCACGAAAATCGGCGCCCGATGACGAACGACGTGATCGTTGTTCGCTCCCTTTCGCGTATAGGTGAGAAACAGCGCGCCCCCGGATTCGAGCCAATGGGCTTGTGTGTTGTAGCTCCCGAGTTCCTCGCCATCATCAAAGAGCCATTTTTTCGGATCAGAGAACGTCAAGCCATCATCAGAGGAAGCCACATAAGCAGCATGATCATTCCGCATCGTTACGTAATAGCGATCTCCATGATAAACCAGCGACGGCTCATAGAGACCGCGCATCGTCTCTAACTCCAGTAAATTTCCGTGCTCGAGATAGCGAAGCGTTTCCCCATCGAAAGAACATCTCACCATTGTCGTCGAAAAAGGGAGCTTCGTGCTCTCACCGACATAAAATGGCAAAAGCACCGTTCCGTCGCGCTCCTCGACCCACTGCGCACACGCGCTCCGCGCAAAATCGAACCGTATCTCTTTCGGCATCTCGAGCTTCGCCCATGATTTCCACGCACCGTCATTTCCCAAAACCGCGTAAGCCGTTTGGTGAGATCGATACTGATCAGTGAGCTGCTTCCCTTCTTTGCTATATCGCACTTGAGCCCCTACCGCGAGAACAACGCCTGAACCGGCATGGTATCCCGGGGTGACATCAGCAACCGCAATCGAAACGTCAGGCACTTTCTCATCAACCATCCACCCCAACTCGGGCGGAGAGGTTGGCTCTGACCACGTTTTCCCGAGGTCACGACTCGTCATAACACTGAGACCAGAGAAAAAATCAGACTTCCCCAACAGCTTCTGCAAGGTCATGACCACCTCCGGATTCCCACTCTTTTCTTCATTTGGAATCACCGCGATGCGAGGATGAAACCAGAGATGACTGCTCGCAGGATCTTCCCGCGTCAGGATCGTTTCGACTTCTATTTCGAAAGGTAATTTTACCGGCTCAGCACAGATCGAATCGACTGCAAAAACGCTCAGTAATAGACAAAGAAAGGCGGAGCTTTGGAACATTCTGAGATTGCAGTGCAATTTCTCAAAAGATTCAAACAAAACCCGCCCCGATGACGGCATCTTATCGAACACCGCAATTTGGATTAATCTTCAGGACGTTCACCCGCTTGCGCCATTTTCACAATCTTAGGGTCGAAGCGAGCCAACGACTCGACCAGATCCGTCTGCGCCGACATCACCATATGGATGTCTTTGTAGGCGCCGGGAACTTCATCAAGCCCCGCAGACAACAAAGTAATCCCAGCCTCATCCAGCTTTCGCTTTTCCGTAAGCCAATGAAACTTTTTCTTGGCAGCGGTTCGGCTCATGATTCGCCCAGCTCCATGTGAAGCCGAATTCACGCAAGAGTCTCTCGAATTGATCCTTTAAGCGTTTGCCCCAGAAAAGGTGTTACCGAGCACTTGCTGCGAAAATAGTCAGGGATAATTTCTGTCTCGGCCTCGACATCAAAGACAAAGAAATCAGCCTGCCTTCCCGGCTCAATCACCGGCGAATTCAGCCCCACCAGTCGCCGCGGGGCCGAGGAGTACTTTCGAATCAAAAGATCCCAGTTGAATTTTCCGTTAGCGATGAAGCGATCGTAAATTGCCAATACGGCGGTCTCGAGGGCACTCCCTCCCCAGGGAGCGCTTCCGAAATCAGCTGACTTCTCGAATGAGGTATGAGGCGCGTGCCCGGATGCAATTACATCAATAGTGTCATCCAGCAATCCGACCAGCAGCGCCTCTGTATCTGCTGCCTTTTGAAGTGGCGGCTGAATCTTAAATGCGGTGTCGTAGTCAGCCACGCTCTCCTCCGAAAGGATAAGATGATGTGGTGACACCTCACAACTCACGCGAACACCAGCCTGCTTGGACAAACGAACCGCGTCCAGGCTCATCCCCGTTGAAATCTGTTGCAGGTGTAGTCGCACTCCCGTATGACGAGCCAGAGCAAGATCCCTTACAATGGCGATCTCCTGGCTAATGGAAGGCAATCCCGGCAGGCCGAGACGATAAGAAAGCTTCCCTTCATTCACCACTCCAGCCTTTGCCAGCGCAGGAGTCTCACAGTGAGAGGTCACAAGAAGGTCAAAATCGCGGGCATATTCCATGCACCGTCGCAGCAGGTCAGGGCAATCAATGGATCGGTCTGAATCAGTGAGCATGGGAACCCCCAGTCGCGCCAAACCGGAAAATCCAGCCAACTCCTTACCGGCTCGCCCTTTCGTGAGACAGCCCGCCTGGAGCATCTCGATCGAGCCAAGTTCCGCAATGCGATCCTGAACGCTTTTCAGCTGATTCCCGGTATCGATCGGCGGAGAGGTATCCGGCATTAAGACAAGCCCGGTAATACCGCCGTGCAATGCAGCCGCCGCGCAGGTTTCAAGAGTCTCCTTGTGCTCAAAACCGGGCTCGCGCCCGCGAACATGCAAATCGAACATTCCCGGAACGAGGACGCATCCAGAACAATCGGTCAACTCGGCACCATCTCCGTCCAACGAGGGGCCGACTTCAACAATAAGGCCCTCATCATCGACAAGCACATCCGCCTCAACAAGCTCAGGACTCGCTTCACTGGCAATTTTTCCGTTCTTAAAAAGCCTCATGATTCTAATCTTTTTGGGTTTCAGGCTTCAGCCAATGCAACACCGCCATTCGGACGGCGATGCCGTTTTCAACCTGAGTGCTAATGAGACTTTTTTCGTAACTCATCGCCTCATCCGTCACCTCCACCCCGCGATTCACTGGACCGGGATGCATGAGATAAGCGCCCAATTTTCGCACCGAAACGAGCCGATCGCTGTTCATTCCATACATTTTGTGATACTCCGCGACGCTGGGGAAAAACTGTCCTTCCTGCCGCTCCATTTGAACCCGTAGCAGATAAATCGCGTGAGGCTTCCAATCGAAGACATCCTCCCAGCTTTGAAAACGTTGCATAAAAGCGGGACGACCTTCCGGAATAAGAGCTCCCGGACCGAGAACGCCGACTTCGATTCCCTGTTTATGAAACAGCGTGCTCGTTGACCTCGCGACCCGCGAATGAAGCACATCACCGACAATCGCGATCCGTTTTCCTGCGTAGTCAGGATGAACCTCGCGAAAAGTCATCGTGTCCAAAAGTGCCTGCGTAGGGTGAGCATGATAACCATCCCCCGCATTGATAACCGATGCTCTGGTGTGATTCGCGACAATATTCGGGACACCCGCAGCCTGATGCCGAATCACAATGTAGTCTGACTGCATCGCCTGGAGCGTCTCAATCGTGTCGAGGAGCGACTCCCCTTTTGAAATAGAAGAACTGGAAACCGAGAAATTAGTGACGTCAGCCGACATCCGGTTGGCAGCGACCTCAAAAGACGAACTCGTGCGCGTTGAAGGTTCGTAAAAGAGATTCAGCACCGTTTTTCCACGCAGGGTCGGCACCTTCTTCACTGATCGCTGGAAAAGCTGCTTAAACGGAACCGCATTGCCGAGAACATACTCAATCTCATCCAGCCCGAGGCTTCCAATATCAAGAAGGTCTTTTCGCGGTTTCAAATCACTCATTCTTATCAGCTCCTCATTTCGTCACAAGAAAGACTCCCTCCTTGTCATCATCCTCCACGAATCTCACTTTCACATACTGATTCATCTCAGATGGGACCACCTCGCCCACATAATCAGGCTGGATCGGAATTTCACGATGACCTCTATCAATCAGGACAGCGAGTTCAATCTTCGAGGGGCGGCCATAATCCATGAGCCCATCAAGTGCAGCGCGGATCGTTCGTCCCGTAAAAATGACCTCGTCGAAAAGAATCACGCGCGTGCCATCAATCGGGAAAGATATATCAGAGCTCTCGAGACGAGGTAAATCGGTGCCCTCATTGTCGAAATCATCGCGGTAGAGCGAAATATCGAGCGTTCCCACAGGACAATTAATTCCCTCTTCTGCGAGCCGCTTGGCAACTCGCTTCGCAAGGGTCACGCCACGAGTGAAGATTCCGACAAAAGCGAAATCATGGTCGCCGCAACGCACTTTAATCTCACGAGCGAGTGAAATGACGGCGGACTCAATCCTTTCCGGACTGAGGAGCGCTTCAGTGGTGATGTTCGGAGAATCACTCAAAAGGTCAACTTTACAGAGAACTCTTAAGGGCAAACCGGTTAGGCGTCATTAAAAATTTCTCACTCCAATATCGGTGCGGCGCTGGAAACCATCGAACGAAATCTTCGCACTCTCCGCATAAACCCGCTCGACTGCTTCAAGTCTCGTATCGCCGGTTGCGACGACCACAAGAACCCGTCCGCCGGCCGTTTCATACTCACCTGCCTCATTCCGTTTCGTTCCCGCATGAAATACTCTCGCCCCTGAGACCTCTTCGATCCCGGATATAACATCGCCGCTCCTCGAGCTTTCAGGATAGCCAGCCGAGGCGGAAACAAGGCAAATGCTCCATCCTTTTGAAAACGCAATCAATCCCGGATTGAGATGACCATTGGCTCCTTCAAAGACATAACCCGCAAAATCGCCAGTGACCATTGGCAGAACCGCCTGCGCCTCAGGGTCACCGAACCGACAGTTGTATTCGAGGATCTTGGGTCCACCCGGCGTCAGCATAATCCCAAAATAGAGGAACCCTCGATAAGGAAGTCCGTCTTTTTGCAATCCTTCGATCGTAGGCCGAATGATCGTTTCGTCGATGACCTTCCGTAAATCAGCATCGAGCATCTCAAGCGAACTGACCGCACCCATGCCGCCAGTATTCGCACCCTCGTCCCCATCACCGATTCGCTTGTAGTCACGAGCGGGGGCGAGAATCTGATACTCATCATCTACGACCGAGGCAAAGATCGAAATCTCAGGCCCTTCGAGAAACTCCTCCACGAGAAGTCTCCCCGCGCCGAACTTTCGCTGAACGAGGACCTCATCCATGAACTCCTCGGCAGAAGCCTCATCAAAACAAACCGCGACGCCCTTGCCCGCAGCGAGGCCGTCAAATTTCAGGACAGTCGGATACTTACCCGCAATCGCAGCACGAGCCACATCAATGTCGTCGACTGATGCATAACCTCCCGTCGGGATTTCATGACGCACCATAAACTTTTTCGCGAATTCTTTGCTCGCCTCTAACTGAGCCGCTTCTTTGGGCGGTCCCCAGCAGGGAATTCTCGCCTCTTTACAGGCATTGGCGAGACCTTCATCTTTCACGAGATAGCTCTCCTCTCCTGCCACACAAAGATCGATCTCGTTATCTTTCATAAAGGAAACGAGAGAAGCAACTCCATCGGCTTGAACCGGTGTTGCCAGCTCAAAAATAGCATCCGACCCAGGAAACGAAAAAATCTCAGTTTCCGAAGGCGACTCATTCAGCGCCGTGATAATCGCGTGCTCACGGCCGCCTTTTCCAACAACTAATACTTTCATAGAAAAATCCTTCATTTAATAGCACCTTCGCCACCCCAACTCCATAGCACAACCCAACCGGATTCCAAAGCCCGCCTTTACCAAAAAAAAGACGATACCCTCAAGGGAATCGTCTTTTAAATTTGCCGAAGTATTCTCCGGCGAAAAGGTAGAGCAGGATTACTTGCTCATCGCCTTCTTGATGAGGCCGACGATGACCATGAGAACCATGCCACCGACACCACCGCTCGCGAGCCCACCGACGATCTCATTACCGCCGCCAAGACCGAACATGCCAAGAACCTGACCGCCGATCCCGCCACCGACAATACCGACGACGGAGTTCCAAAGAGGCCCCAGGCTGAATTTTTTAAGCACAAGGCCACCGAGATTTCCGCCAATGGCGCAACAAATGAGACTGACAATAGTTGCTGTCATGTATGTAAGGGTTTTATCGAACGCAACATTGCGTTGATAGACAAACACTTAGACACAAAACGAGAATCTACGACAAGCAAACTGTGCGCCTGAACCCGCCGAAAACAGTAGTGACTTTTTCGAGCACAACTGAGTCAGGGAATATTATAACAACACGTCGTAGGGACGCTCTCCTGTCTTATCCATGTAACCGACGAAAGCCTGATTCACGACTTTGTAACCGCCCGGAGTAGGATAGTTCCCGGTGAAATACCAATCTCCCTGATGATTGGGAATGGCTGAATGCAGATCTTCAACCGTCTGAAAGATGACTTCAACTTCTCCCTCCCACGCAATATTCTCGGGAGTCACCAGCTTACTGACTTCAGCAGAGAGTTCCTCCTCGGTGAAAGGTTCGTAGATCGCTTTGACAGGATTTTGCATTTCCTCGACAGGCTTTTTAAGCTCCTCAAGACAAGCATAGTAAACGTCGGTAAGACGGTTTTTCATACCTCGCTGCTCGATCAGCCTGACCGCTGCTTTGAAAACAATGAACTTGCCCATCTCGGACATATCGATGCCGTAGCAATCAGGATAGCGAATCTGCGGAGCCGTGGAAACCACGATGATCTTCTTGGGATCAAGCCGTGAAAGAATCTTAATGATGGATGACTTCAGAGTCGTCCCGCGAACGATGGAATCATCGAGAACGACGAGGTTCTCACCCGGTTGAACCTGCCCATAGGTCACGTCATAAACGTGGGAAACCATCTGGTTGCGCCCTTTTTCCTGTGCAATGAACGTGCGGAGCTTGATGTCCTTGTGCGCGATTTTCTCACCACGTGGCCAGCTCTTCAGAATCAGCTTATCGATCGTCTCCTCATTGAGGTCACCTGATTGAGCCGCCTCTAAAATTTCTTTTTTCACTTCATATCGTCGCCACTTACGAAGTCCGTGCATTAACCCGTAATAGGCAATCTCGGCAGTATTCGGGACAAAACTGAAAACAGTTTTATCAAAATCCTTCTCAATCCGCGGAATGATCTGAGGAACCAGCTTCTCTCCCAACTTCATCCGCTCGCGATAAATATCAGGATCGTTGCCTCGTGAAAAATAGATTCGCTCGAAGGAGCACGGCGTGATCGGTTTCGGATCGGCAAAAGGCTTTACCTGAAGATCGCCACCGGAGTGCTTCATGAATCCCACGTGACCGGGAGCCAATTCCTGCACTTTCTCCTGCGGTGCATTGAACACCGTCATGAGAGGAACGCGCTCGCTCGCAAAAGCAATCACCTCATCATCCTCATAGAAAAAGCAGGGACGAATGCCCTGAGGGTCACGAAAAACAAATCCATCACCATTTCCAATCACCCCGGCGATCGAATAACCACCGTCCCAGTTTTCCTCGCACTTACGAAGAATTCTGGGGAAATCGAGTTCCTCCGAAATGATCGCGGGAATCTCGCGCCCTTCGGTTCCGGCATCGCGTTCACGGCGGTAGATTGCATCGTGCGCCTCATCGAGATGATAACCAATCTCCTCAAGAACCGTCTGGGTGTCGGTGTCGAAAACAGGATGCTGACCACGATCGATAAGGTGGTGGTTCAGGTCGCGGGCATTCGTCATGTTGAAATTACCCAGGACCATCATCGTCTTGGTCGGGTAGTTCGTGCGACGCACGTAAGGGTGGCAACCACCACTGCCGAAAGAACCCGAGGTGCCGTAACGAAGATGACCAAGAAGAATCTCTCCACCAAAGTTGAAATGCTTTTTACAGGACGCCGGATCGTCCGGGTCAAGGACCCCACGTCGTTCAAGCTTAGCGAAACGCTTCAAGCGTCCCTCCATCACTCGAATCAATGAATCGCGTTCCGCATTGCGCTCGCGAAAGAGATACGGCTCACCCAGAGGCATATTCAGCTTACAACAACCAATCCCCACCCCATCCTGGCCGCGATTGTGCTGCTTCTCCATGAGGAGATAAAGCCGCTGAAATCCCCAGAGGCATGTGCCGTAACGATCGTGGTAGTAGGCCAGATCTTTTTTAAGCCTCACGAACGCCAGTCCGCACTCGTGATGGATAGGGTCGCTCATGTTGTTAGGACGAAACCTTTACCTGAACTTTACCGGAATCATCGACCGTTCCGATGACCATTGCTCCTTCGTGGAAGGAGACGGCCTCGTCTGCCATATCAGCAGGAACCACCGCAACCCAGCCAAAGCCCATGTTAAATGTCTTCACCGCTTCGCTGTCTTCGACAAACGAAAGCACTTTCCCAACCGCTCCAAGATCCCAGCGGGGAATCGTAATATCAGCCCCTTTTTCATTGAGAAGGCGCTCAAGGTTTTCGGGAAGTCCGCCACCGGTAATGTGGGCAAATGCCTTCACGTTTACGGAGCGCTTACGAAGACCATCAACCACGTCGTGATAAAGCCGTGTCGGAGCGAGAAAGTCAACCCACTCGTCATCGTCGATGAGACCGGGGTTGGCCTCGAGAATTTTACGAATCAAACTCCAGCCATTGGCGTGAAAACCGTCGGAAGGATATCCGATCAACTTGTCCCCCACTTCGATGGTGGAAGGATCGATCAAATCAGGCTTTTCAGCAGCACCGACACAAAATCCGCTCAGTTCAACGACACCATCAGGAACGATGCCGGGCATTTCAGCGGTTTCACCACCCGCAAGAATGCAGTCGCAGCTCGTGAGGTGCTCAGCCATTCCAGCGATGAGCCGTTTGATCTTTGTTTTGTCAATCGCACCCACCCCGATGTAATCGAGAAAGAGGAGAGGATCACCACCGGTCGTGAGAATGTCATTCACATTCATCGCAACGAGGTCTTTCCCTGCAATTTCCAACTGATCATGCTCGAGGAGCAGTTCGATTTTCGTGCCAACGCCGTCACAGCCGGTCACGATGACGGGTTGCTTGTAATCGCTAAGATCGTAACTCGCCGCGAACAATCCGAAGGACTGCATCAATGAGCGGTTCGCTTCCGTTCGACGACGGAGTTCGCCAATGTCGCCGACAAGCGCTGCCGCTTCGTCAATATCGACACCAGCCGCTTTATAAGTAAATTCGTCGCTCATTTAGTTGGAGGATGTAACAGATTCGTAGAGAGATCGGAAGAGATAATAACCGCTACCACGGGAAGCTTCGCCGTCCACACCTGATTCCCAATCGGGATCATAATGATCGGCAGAGTTCATAAAGCGTTCAGGATGAGGCATAAGACCGAAAACACGGCCACTTTCATCCTGCAATCCCGCGATTTGCTCAAAACTACCATTCACTTCGTCGGTGTAGGTCAGCGCAGCAGCACCACTCTCACGGTAGGCTTTCGCCTCTTCGGGAGTTCCCGTAACGAGACGTCCTTCGGCGTGAGCGATCGGGAACTCAAACTGGTCAGGCAGATGCGTGAGAAACGGACTCTTAGCGCATTGCTTGTCCAGCTTCACCCAGTGGCACTGGTAACGTCCACTCGCGTTTTCAACGAGGCTGCCGTCCGGCAAAAGTCCCAGCTGGGTCAGAATTTGGAACCCATTGCAGATTCCAAGGAGATATCCCCCGTTATCACGAAATTCCGTGAGCGTATCACCGATCTTTTGCTCGGTGACAAGCTTAGCAAAACGCCCCGACTGGACGTAGTCACCATAGCTGAATCCACCCGGCATCACCACGAGGCTGACGCCAACGAGGCTTGTCGCCTTGAGAGCTGAGATGGGAATCACTTCCGTGACAAAACCGACCTCTTCGAGAGCCCGGGCGGTTTCCTCGTCACAGTTCGTGCCGGGAAATTTTAGTAGTACTGCGCAAGGCCGTTCTTCCATAGCGATTTAAGCTGGTCGACAGGTTCGTTGATAAGAGTTTCTTTACCCCAGACGATATTCAAATTGGCGTGCTCCGAAGTGGTGCGACCGAGAGCGGCAAAAGGCAGGCCTTCGAACAGGTCCGCGAGTTTTTCCAAATTCTCAGGAGCGACTTCGACGACGATTCTTGAGGGAGACTCGCCGAAAAGCATGGCTGCTTTTCCAGCAGCTGCATCCATTGGGATTCCCGAGAGATCGACTTCAAGCCCCGCTTTTCTGGAGAAAGCCCCTTCCGCGAGCGTAACAGCGAGGCCGCCTTCACTCACATCGTGTGCCGAAAGAATGAGCCCCGCTTTGTTCGCTTCGTAATACTTGCGATAGCAGGCGAAGGCCTCTTCAAAATTGGTCTGAGGCACTTCCGCATTCGCTAGTTCTTTCTGACGGGCAAAAACCGAGCCTCCGAGTTCCGCACCGGTATTCCCGATGATAGCGAGAACACTGTCATCGCGGCGAATCGAAGCACCCGTGACATGCGCCTCATCGTCGACGATTCCCATCCCGCTGATCAAAATCGTGACGGGAATGGAAACAGGACCGTCCTCCGTTTCGAAATAGTTGTAGAACGAATCTTTACCGGAAACGAAAGGAGCACCATACGCCTCGGCGCCTGCCGCGATCGCTTTCACCGTCTCAACGAGCGCTCCGAGCTCCTCTTCGTCTTCGGGATTGCCTACGCAAAAGTTATCGAGAATCGCAATGCGATCAGGATCAGATCCGGACGCCACGAGCTGACGAACACACTCATCGACACAGGCAGCCCCCATCGCATACGGGTCGGTTTTGCCCCACTCAGGAAGCACCGCGACGCTCATCGACATGAGCTTCTCACTCCCACTGATGCGGAGCACCGAAGCATCCTGAGGCGCATCCCCGCTCGCACCGGCAAGCGGCTTAAGAACCGTATTCCCCTGAACCTCGTGATCGTATTCACGAATAATGGGCTCACGCGAAACAATCGCAAAATCAGACAATAGAGACTTAAGATCTTCCGCCGCATTCGAAAGAACCGGAGCTTCAATCGCCTCCGTTTTCTTCGACCACTTCGCCTTCAGCTGGCGAATCGGAGCATCGTGCAGCTTACTGCAATCCAGCTCACAAACGGTTTCACCGTGGTGCGTGACCTTGAGAATTCCGGAACCATCAGACGAGCCGAGCTCGGTCATCTCCGTCTCGTAAAGATCAGCCAGCTCCTGAAGCTCAGGAAGTGACTCCTTCTTCACCGCGAGAACCATGCGCTCCTGACTTTCACTGATGAAAATCTCCCAACTGACGAGCCCTTCTGCTTTCAGAGAAACACTGTCGAGATCAATCGTTCCCCCACAAGTCTCGAGCATTTCGCCACAGGCACTGGAATAGCCACCCGCTCCGCAGTCCGTCACAAATTCAATCAGCCCCTTGTCGCGAGCCGCAAGAACGAAATCCGCTGCTTTCTTTTCCTCGATCGGATTTCCGATCTGAACGGCCTGCTGATCTTCTTCATGACTCGTAGAATCAAGTGCTGCAGACGAAAAAGTCGCCCCTTTCAATCCATCACGCCCCGTCCGGCCACCAACAGAAATGACGACCTGGTCAGGCTTCACTTCTTTGTCGATGTCATCGATCGGGATCACACCGGCCGTTCCACAGAAAACGAGCGGATTGTAAATATAGGCATCGTCGAACTGAAGCGCTCCACTGATCGTCGGAATTCCCATGCGATTTCCATAATCACGAACCCCGCGAACGACGCCACGCATCATCCCGAGCGGATGAATCACGTCCGTCGCTTTCATGTCCTCGAGCGAGGTATCCGGCGCACCGAAACAAAAGACATCGAGCGAGCCAATCGGCTTCGCGCCTTTTCCAGCCCCGAGAATATCACGAATAACACCACCAAGGCCCGTGTTGGCCCCCGCATAGGGCTCAATCGCGCTCGGGTGATTGTGAGTCTCAGCCTTCAGGCAAACCGCCTGCTTATCATCGAGCTTGATGAATCCAGCGTTGTCATGGAACGCAGAAAGCACGAATCCTGGCTTACTGTCGAAAATCCGATGGGAAACATCGTAAATATAAGTCTTAAAAAGTGACTTCACCGTCTCGGACTCGCCATCTACCGTGTGCTCGATTGTCGCTCCGAAAATACGGTGCTTGCAGTGCTCGCTCCAGGTTTGAGCGATCACTTCGAGTTCCACATCGGTGGGCTCGCGATCCCACTCTTTGTAGATCTCCTGAACCGCAAGCATGTCCTCCTTCGAAAGGGAGAGTTTCATGAACTTACTCAGCTCAAACAGCTCATCGCCCCCGAGATCGGAGATTTTGAGAATGCGATAATGATCAGCAGGGACTTCTGCGATCCGATCAAGAATAGTTTCTTCAGTCTCAGACATTTCCTTGAATGACGCTCCAGTTGTGAATCGCACGGTTGCAGATATCGCGGACAAACTTGTCCGATACCTTCTCGTTTTCAGGCTTACCGAAAACATAAATACGCTGACGGATCTTCAGATCATTGATCGTGAATCCCGGATCTTCCATTCCCCGGTAATAGGTCAAAATCGCCTCTTTTTCCAAATCAAGAGCCCCCGGCTTCATTCCAAACTCGACGAGAAACGCCGAATCTCTCAAGGCCGGTTTTTCTCCTTTGTGAAATTCCTGACTGATCTTGTCGAGGAGCGTATCTTTAACGAACTTCTTCACCGCTTTCTTGTCGCCATCGAAATCAATTTCGTAGCGTCGAGTCCGTCGGAAAGTAAGCCCCTCTTTGAGTGGCTCATAGAGAAGTTCGTTGGCATCGCCGGCTTCAATAAACCGGTCGCTGATTTCGTAAATTTCCTGCATCGCTGAGATCAGGGGGGTGTTCGTGTAAACGGATAGCCTAAACGGCTGGGGTTGTGTTGCCTTTTCGTATCGCCGTATTCTCAGCGAGTCAACCACCTGTCGAAAAGAATTTATCAAACCGTATCAATTTCCGGAGTCCGTCCAAAACTCCACTATCGCGATAAAAATTAATCTTACTCAAACCAGTCAAACTATTGAGGGAGCGGTAATCGAAATGATTGAGACGGCTTTGCTGCAAATTTCAGCCTCAACGCCTCTTCTTAAGGCTCTCCTTCACGATCAGAAGGCAGTTCATATTCCCACTGATCGAGGGCGAATCCCCATTCCCGCTGAATCGATTCAATTTGAGAAGCGCTCAACTGATGCTGGTTCTTTTGATACGATTTCTGCGCAGCGAGGTAGCCGTCGTGTCGATTGATCGAATCCTCAGATCGCTCAATCCCAAAATGGGAGTAGATCGAGCCAAGCACTTGTTCAGGATTAGCGACCAAATCTTCATACGAAGTCTCGAACAAGTCTTCGCCGGGGATTTCCGATCGCTGCTCAAAATACTGTTTCATGAGCAGAGCATAACTTTCGAGAACGACTCGTTCGTGATCGAGGCCCTCGCTGTCCTGCCAGGAAAACCCGTCAATCATGCGCTGAAGCCTCGCGAGACTGGACGCGAAAACTTCGTACGGATTTCTGCGGATATGAACGAACTTGGCATTCGGAAACAATTCCTTCAGCATCGCGATCCGTCCTGTTGAGGCGGGATTTTTGAAGATCAATTGCTTTCCACCATGAAGAATCGTCAGCTTACTGACGAGACTGTGATACGCGCTTTTAAGCTTTCCCCGACTGGATTGGTCACCACTGGCGCCTTCCGACAAGATTGATTCGGCAAAGTACTCGTCCCAATGCCCCGGGAAGAAGTAGCAATTGTAGTAGGAAACGCCCTTTAACATTCCCAGCGCCAACTCCTCCTCTTGAGGGAGTTGCGCGCTCATCGGAAGCTGATCAATCCCCCTGGTTCGTGGCAGGACCAGCTTCATCAGATAAGGAATCACCGGCAAATACCTTCCGAGTAGCATGTCGAAAGGCATCGTCATGTTGGAGAAACTCAAATAAGCAAAATGCGGGTCCTGAGAAAGCAAATTATGAAGGTGCGTCGTCCCACTACGCCAGTGTCCCACAATGAAAATCGGGCTGTTTTCAATTTTCTGCTCAGCAAGACGCCTTCCATATATCCATCTTTCCAACGCGTAAAATGGCTCCCTAACGAAAATGGTGGGAAACGCGAGAAGCCGTTGTTTCCACGAAGCCGCGTGAAAGGGCCGATGTCGTCGATACTTATCCCAAAAAATTCCCCAGCAAGTGCTGGACAGAGGGTGAACAAGAAGACGTTTCAAGATTAAGGAGGAGAGGAGCGGTTAGGAAGTTTCGTCGTAGCCAACAACGACAACTTACTGATTAATATGCACTTGCCCCCCCTAAATGCGCCGGAGAAAGTCATTTTTCTGAATTCAAAACGATCAAACTCCGTTGATCTTTTTCAGCCCTTCCAAAACGCCACGATCCCTATAAAAAGTGATCTCCCTCAAGCCGGCCGCTTCGAGCTCAGTTTTTACGTTGGCCGCTTCCGCTCTTCCGAGCATGTATTCACGAATCGAAGACATTTTTTCCTGCTGAATTTCCAGAAATAGAGGATCTACCTCCGGCGTTGCCGCATAGGTCCCCTCAGCCTGCCCCGCCTGCAACAGCTCGGTAAAGGCAACTCCCTGCGCCTGACCACGACCTTTTGCCGCCTTCACATCTTCAATCCAATCACCGTGCAGAAGCGTGAAATAATCACGCATCGCCTGTTTGTTGTAGTGATTCACAAATCGATCTCCGTCAAAATCGAGAAACATCGTGCCGCGGAATGAGTCAGTATCGATCGTATCAACAAAAACGAGATCGTTTCCGTCTTTCGCGAACTCCCATTTGATATCCCACATCAGAAGCCCGATTTCCTCGACCAGCTGGCGCACCGCCCAGGCCCCGAGAATCGCCATTTTACCGCTATCGATAAACTGATCCCCGGTGAGACCACTCATAACGAGTGCCTCCTGCTTGCTGACCATGCGGTCCTCAGGCTCAAACTTACTCGTGAAATCACCGACTGGCTTTTCCAGATATTGCCACGCTTCGAGCGGCTTACCGACTCCGAGCTCGTGTTCGAAAGCCTGACGGGATTTCCCGTCCATCCCGAGATACTTTTTATAAACTGAACTCGCGCTCGTGATTCCAAAACGAACAATGTATTCAAGCGGAACGACAAACCCGTCCTCTTGCGAAAACTGAGAATAGTCAAAAAGATGCGCCCCGAGGAATTCAGCCCGGGTTGGCTTTAAAATTTGATACTTGCGAACCACATTATAAGCGCTCGGGTTTTCGGGAACACCACCGCGCACGACCTCGCAGGTCACCGCATCGAGCATTCCCTCGTGATGGGTGCGAGCTCCTCGTTCGCAGCAGGATTCCAACGCACCCGTAAGCAACTCGCGGCGGTAGGATTCATCCAGCTCGGGAGCCGCTTCGATCGCCGAGCGAACGCGCTTCCACATTTCGGGATCATCCATCCCTGAATAAAGCGCATGACGAAAGAGCGCCCGGTTTACATCATGCCCCTCGATTTCGAAAAAGGCACCGACATCAAAAACAGAACCTTTCGCCGTGGTCTGCGTGACCATGACCGAATCATCTCCCGGCACAGCGAAAAGTCGCTGCACGGAGCCTACATAGAAAGGGTCGGACAAAGCCGAAGGGGGAATCTTCATGACTACATCGACCAAAGCGTCGCAAAAAGGAAAGTCACGCGGAAAAACTCCACTTTTGGATATTCAGCCACGAGTGACTTTCGCTACCTTCCCGCCTTTGATCACAAAATTGAGCCTGTCAGGACGGTAATCACGTGTCGCAGGAAGCATTTCCCCTTCCCTTTCAACGACACGGTGTTTGAGTTCGCGCGTATCGGCGAGCGCTCCAGCTTCTTTTTCAGAAAGCTCCACGAAATCAGACTCATTACCCTCCATCTGTTGCACCGGGGCCACTTTATCAGGAGCTGTTTTTTCGCCCGATTCCCTGCAAGCAGGAAAGAAAAGCGCCACGACAGTGAGAAGCAGAAGTTGTTTCATCAGGAAATCTCTCATTGAGTCAATCGGGGCGCCAATCAAAAATAACGAATAGCAGGACAGCCCCCACTCATCCTCTCGTAACTTTAGTGATGAGATTCTTCTCAAATGAGAAACTCAGCCTATCAGCCCGGTAGTCAGTCGTCGCGGGAAACAACTTCCCGCCCTTCGCCACGATTCGATAGCTCAGTCCGCGCTTTTCCACGAGGGCCTCCGCATCCTCAAGCGAAAGCCCCACAAAATCAGTGTCGACACCATCAGCAGGCAATTCGGGCAAAATTTCAGCTGGTTCAAACTCTGTCGATTTTTCCCGACAACCCGAAAAAGTGAGGACTACAACAAAGAGAGCAAGAAGACGTTTCATTCCCGAGTTTCGCATACAAAATCGAAGGACATCAAACGATTTTCCAAACATAGCAGCGCTCGCGCGCAATCCTGTAGGTGAAGGCCGCGACTTCGCTCTTCGACCGTACTTACATCCTAGAGCATCCGTCCCAGAACTCCCCGCGAATTCCAAAAATGAAAAGAGGGCAGAAAAACTGCCCTCTTTCACCAAATACTTGAGTAGGAATAAAACCTTACGAAGCAATAATCTGATTCAACACATACGGGAGAATTCCACCCGCGTTGTAGTAATCAACTTCAGCCGGCGTATCGAGGCGCACCTTGAGAGGCACTTCGATCGTCGTTCCGTCGCTCGCATGAACAATCATTGTCGCAGTCTGCATGGGCTTGAGTTCTCCGGCGATTCCGACGATGTCGAAAGTCGCATCAACGAGGCCCTTCACTTTTTCGTAATCAGCTGCATCAACAAAGTTCAACGGCAACACACCCATTCCGATGAGGTTGGAACGGTGAATTCTCTCGAATGACTTCGTTACCACTGCCGAAACACCGAGAAGACGGGTTCCTTTAGCAGCCCAGTCACGCGAACTTCCCATTCCGTAATCATCGCCACCAATCACGACAAGAGGCGTTCCCTCTTCCTGATAGGCCATGGAGGCGTTGTAGATGAAAGTTGGCTTCGCTGCGCCGAAAGCTTCGATCGCAGTGTCAGGTGCAGGCACCTCGGAAGCTCCGAAAAACTGCGTGTATCCACCTTCAATGCCGGGGCACATCTGATTCTTAATCCGCACGTTCGCGAAGGTTCCACGCGTCATGACCCGGTCGTTACCGCGACGGGCGCCGTAGGAATTGAAAGACGCTTTTTCGACTCCGTTCTCCATCAGATACTGACCTGCAGGTGAGGTATCCTTAATCGCTCCGGCAGGAGAAATGTGGTCAGTCGTGACCGAATCGCCGAAAATTCCGAGAGGACGAGCGCCGACCACATCCTGACTTCCGCCCTCTTTCGTATCGAAGAAAGGAGGTGACTGAACGTAAGTAGAATCAGCATCCCAGGTGTAGGTCGCACCGGTCGAACCATTGATTTCGGCCCACTTGGGATTAGCATCGTCGATATTGCCATAAAGCTTTGAGTAAACCTCGGGCTTCAGCGCAGCAGCGAGTTGCTCGCTCACCTCAGCCTGAGTAGGCCAGATATCAGCAAGGAAAACAGGATCTCCATTCGTGTCGGTGCCGAGTGGCTCGGTCGTGAGATCAATGTCAACGCGGCCAGCAAGGGCGTAACCCACCACGAGCGGAGGAGACATCAGGAAGTTGGACTTGATGTTGCCGTGGATACGGGCCTCAAAGTTCCGGTTACCGGAAAGAACCGAAGCCGTGATCAGATTTCCCTCATTGATCGCCCCTTCAATAGCAGGGTGAAGCGGACCGGAGTTACCGATACATGTCGTGCAGCCGTATCCGACGGTCTGGAACCCGAGTTGGTCGAGCTCTTTCTGTAAGTCAGTGGCTTCGAGGTAATCAGTCACGACTCGTGAACCGGGCCCGAGCGAGGTCTTAATAACAGGATTTACGGTAAGTCCCTTTTCGTTCGCCTTTTTGGCAACGAGGCCGGCGGCCAGCATCACGCTCGGGTTGGAAGTATTCGTGCAGCTCGTGATCGCAGCAATCACAATTGATCCGTGACGAAGTGACGTATCCGTATCAACCGCAGTGATCGTTTCTCCTTCGATGAGAGGATTATCGAACTCACCGGCAGGAGAATTGAGGTGAAGTGGAACGCTCGTGTCACGCTGATCTGCGCTCAAACCAAAACCGCCGTCTCCGGGAGTAGCCGTGAAAAGCTCATTGAACTTAGTGCCGAGAGCGGGCACATCGATGCGGTCCTGCGGGCGCTTAGGACCGGAAACACAAGGAACGATCGTGCTGAGATCCATCTCGAGTTGATCGGTGTATTCGCACTGACCTTTTTCAGGAATTCCCCAAAGCCCTTGGGCTTTATAGTAATTTTCCACCGTGGTGCAAAGTTCCTCGGAACGACCTGTGCCGCGAAGGTAGTTGATGGTTTCGTCATCGACAGGGAAGAATCCCATCGTAGCACCATATTCAGGCGCCATGTTCGCGATCGTGGCGCGGTCAGGCAGTGAAAGCGCTTTCGCGCCGGGGCCGAAAAATTCGACGAACTTACCAACAACACCGTGAGCACGAAGCATCTCCGTCACGCGAAGGGTAAGGTCAGTCGCCGTAACGCCTTCTGTAAGCTCTCCGTGGAGATAAACGCCAACGACCTCAGGAACGAGGAACGTCACGGGCTGACCAAGCATTCCGGCCTCAGCTTCGATACCACCCACGCCCCAACCAACAACGCCAACACCGTTGATCATCGTCGTATGCGAGTCCGTTCCCACGAGCGTATCAGGGTAATAAGTTCCGTCTCTAGAAAGGACCCCTTTCGCGAGATACTCGAGGTTCACCTGGTGAACGATTCCGATACCCGGAGGCACTACTGAAAACGTCTCGAAAGCTTGCTGCCCCCATTTGAGAAATTCATAACGCTCACGGTTACGAATAAATTCGATCTCCATGTTCCGATCAAGCGCCTGCTGGGATCCAGAGAAATCGACCTGAACCGAGTGGTCAACGACAAGGTCAACCGGCACGAGAGGCTCGACTTTCGCTGCTTCAGCACCACGAGCGACTGCCGCATCGCGCATCGCTGCGACATCGACAAGAAGAGGAACTCCGGTGAAATCCTGCAAAACAATACGGGCGACCGTGAAAGGAATCTCATACTCGCCGGGATTCGACGCATTGTAGTTCGCGAGATTTTTCACATCGTCTTCCGTCACCTTGCGGCCATCGCAATTACGAAGCACCGACTCAAGCACGATTCGGATGCTGACAGGAAGCTTAGCGAGATTTGGGGCAACGCCTGACTCAGCGAGCGCAGGAAGTGAATGGTATTTCCCCTCGGCGCCGCTGCCGGTGGTGAATGAACGAACAACATCAAAACTCATCTTTACTTAGTCAGGTATCTTGGATTTAACCGACGTGCTTCCTGTCAGGAGAATGACTTAACAGGGTCAAGTCGATGACCTGACGGGGTTGAATGCGGGACTCAACAGGGTCTGGTCACCGACCTAACCCTGTTTACTCAATGAAAAACAGGGCTCGAAGCCGGAATTGTGGGAACTTTTACGATACGATCCGCTCGGTTTCAAGAGAGGGTTTTTACGGAAATTCCACTCAAATTCAAAAACCGTTAACACCCACTTTCTTAGTTGAATCACAAAAAAGGCCCGGATCGCTCCGGGCCTTTCTTAAAGTCTAATTTTCGCCGAAAATCAGCCAAGCTCCTTGAGCTTCGCTTTGATCGCGTCGAAATCAGGAAGATCGCCGGGGCTATCGCTGCTTTCGGAATACTGAATCACACCGTCTTTATCGACGATGAAAGCAGAGCGCTTTGGCACGCCACCCATGTGAAGATTCTTCGCAGGAAGAAAGCTGTCGTAGGCAACGTCATAAGCCACAGCGACTTCGTGCTCATAATCACTGAGAAGCGTGATCTCGATGCCCTCTTTCTCAGACCAGTTCTGCTGAGCGAAAGGATTGTCACCGCTGATCCCGTAGACCTTCGCGTTGAGGTCGGTGTACTCGGAGAGTTCGCTTGTTACGGAACAAAACTCCGTCGTGCAAACGCCAGTGAATGCCATAGGAACGAAGAGAAGGAGAACGTTTCCGTCGCCGAGCTGCTCGCTCAGTTTCACGACTTCAGGGCCGTCTGCCCCGAGAGTGGTGAGTTCAAAATCAGGTGCTTTGGTGCCAGTTGCGAGTGCCATTTTGTAGTATTAGTAAATGAGGTTTAAAAGGCTGATTTCCAGCCCGCCCAATGATAAATGCGGTAGGGAATGGGTCAAGGCCGATCGAAGGTTGTTCGCGGGTAGCACTCCGATTCACACGCTATTCGTTGTTGTAGATAACAGGCATTTGCCCTTTCCACTTATACCAAAGATCGGAATCAGTAATCAATTCAGCCATGAAGTACCCAACATTGATTCGACTCGTTTTACCGGCGTCGAAGATCGCACTGCGGATGGGCGAGGCGTGCGATTCATACAAGCTCACCGCTTCCTGATTGACCAAACCGTCAGGCCGCACCACAACCCACTCAATGACCTTATCATCCCGGCCAATAGTCGTGCGCAAATAATCCGCCGCCTCTTCGTTATCGGCATGCGGAGGCAACAGCAATCTCAGTAACCCGATGACACACCGTTGAGCAAATGAAATTGGTTCTTCGAGGTCTCGATTCCGATTTCCTGTGGTGTTCATGAGAACGAATTTAACAGGCTCTTTCGACGGACTTGCCTTAACCGCATCACACAAACGAGAGGTGGCCTCTTTCACCAGTCGCCTCGGGCTGCCAAACATTCCCCTGAATGTCAGATTATGCCCCAGGCAGGAAGCCACCGCAGTGCAACCAGTGACATGTCCGGCCAATTCTTCATCCGTTAGTTCAAGAACATTTGCCTCAATTAGGAAAAGCCCAGGGTGCTCCCTGATCGACTCCGCGACTTTATCAGAAGAGCGCACCACTGCCTTCACAGTCTGCCCTCTATCGAGATAGTTGTTTAACCAGCAACTGCCCCGTTGCCCCTGTTGCACCCACGATGATCGTCGTCATTCTTTCTAATTTGGTTTAGATTGCAGTCTAGCTGCCGGTAGCACCGGCCCCCATCGCGCATCGGAACCCGGTATGGCAGGTCGAGGAATCCGGCGTGTTCTGTGATCTTGCGGAATTTCGGTAGCGGTTGCAGTAGGACTCGTGACACAGAAACGAGCCGCCTTTGATGACGCGTCCACTCCCGCTTTCGGGGCCAATCGAATTTTTGAAATCCGCTGTCTTGTGCCACGACGGGCTGAACCAATCGGCGGTCCATTCCCAGACGTTTCCGACACTCTGATACAACCCGTTCCCGTTCGCGCGAAACGCCTTTGCCGGGGCCGTGCTTGTATAGCCATCTTCACCGGTGTCCTCGTGCGGGAAATTCCCCTGCCAGATATTGCATCGATGCTTTCCCTCTGGCGTCAGGTCGCTTCCCCAGGGGTAAATTTCCTGATCTAATCCGCCTCGCGCGGCGAACTCCCACTCGGCTTCGGTCGGAAGTCGTTTACCCGCCCACTGAGAAAATGCCGCGGCATCATTCCATGAAACATGGACGACAGGATGCGCCCCGAGCTTTTTGATATTCGTTCCCGGGCCTCCCGGCTTTCGCCAGTCCGCTTTTTCGACTCGTGCCCACCAGGGAGTTCCCTGAACCGTGATCAACTGCGCTTTTTTCCGGTACGCCTTCGGCAACTGATTCAAAAATACAAATGACCAACCAAAACGCTCGGCTTCGGTTTTGTAACCGCTGTCTTCGACGAAAGCAGCAAACGCGTCATTCGTGACACAGGTCTGATCGATCCAGAAAGAATCCAGCTTCACCTCGCGGACAGGTCCTTCGCCATCCGCTACCCAGATTTCGGAATCTTCGGCGCCCATTCGAAAGGCGCCACCCTCAAGTTGCACCATGCCGGCTTTGGAACCGACATCAGATGAGAGCTTCAGTAAAATCGGATCCTGCGGCTCTTCTGAGGAACCTCGATCCGATTGCGGAGAACAGCACCGTCCACCCTCCATCACTCAGTTGCCGTAGCCACTTTCGTTTCCACGACGACCAAATCCTTCTCCGTGTAGATCGCGGCGAGATGCGGGATATGGGCCTTGATCGCCTCATTGTCAGGGTCAATCCGGAAAAAATCGATGACCGCGTAATTTTTGATAAACTCGATGGGAACCTTTCCTTCAGCAGGCCGGATATCACGAACCTTGAACGCGAAGGTGCGTTTTCGAAGTTCCGGCTCAAGAAGGAATTTAGCATTCAGATAGCGAAATCCTTTCGAGACAATCCCTTTGCGAAGCGGCTGCGCCATGTGGGCAAGAATCCCGTCGGAATCAATGGATTCAATAAAAGTATTTCCCCGAAAATCTTTTGCCACCTCGAGCGTCGCGATGAGAATATTGATGTCCTCAGCGGTGAAGGTAATCCGCTCTGAACGGCCCGCGCTTACCGCTTTCTCAATCTGTTTCAGTTTCGCAGAAGTCGCTGCAGTTCGCTCATCAGAGGCTACGATCGCCTCTAACTTGGCCGGTTCGTTCTGGGTGAACTCATCAATCTTCTTATTCTGAATACTCCCCACGACGACATAAAGGACAACGAGTCCACCGAAGACGATGATGATTGCAGCAAGAATAAGGCAACCCGGCGTTGGTGAGCCACGAAGTTCTGGAGATTCTGATTTTTCTTCAGCCATGCGGGAACTGTGCCGTCCCCAACGCGAAACGCAAAGTCAGATTTACAGAACCGTCTCCCGTCGTTGACATTCCTCCTCTCCCCCGATACAAAAACGATCTATGAAACGCCTCATTGGGATTTTTACCCTTCTTGTTCTCGTCTACCTCGCCACGTATGTGATGAGCGATCTACTGACGGGACGCCATAGCTTTCTCAAAGCGTTCAATCAGGAGAATCTTCTCAGGCGGACCGGCCTGTTTGGCATCATTGGTATTGGTGTTGCTTTTGTCATCATCACCGGTGGCATCGATTTATCAGTAGGTTCCGTTGTCTGCCTTGTCGGTGTCGGATTCCCGTGGCTTCTTGTTGAATTGGGACAACCCATTTGGCTCGCGCTGGGCATTGTTTTTGGTGCCTCACTTTTAATCGGGTGGTTTCACGGATTGCTTGTCACAAAGATGAATCTTCAACCTTTCATTGTGACGCTCTGCGGACTCCTGATCTATCGCGGGATCACTCGAGGATTCACGGGGGACCGCACTGCCGGATTCAATGGAGGCTTCGAAAACTTGCGATGGCTTGCCAACGGCGAAATCCCGATCACGGCCAACTTCGGGCTACCGATTCCCTTTCTGATCCTCGTTATCGTCACCACCGTCGCCGCTACTTTTCTCAACCGAACTATATACGGACGCTACCTGCTAGCTTTAGGGAACAATGAAGATGCGGCTCGTTTCAGCGGTATCAACACGGATCGAATGAAGATCCTCGCCTACGTGGTCTGCTCATTCCTCGGGGGACTCGGTGGACTCCTCTTCGTTCTCGACACCGAATCCGCCCAGCCAGCAGACTACGGGAATTTCTATGAGCTCTACGCCATCGCCGCCGCAGTTCTCGGAGGCTGCAGTTTGCGCGGAGGCTCGGGCACCATCATCGGGGTGGTGATTGGAACGGCCCTCATTCAAGTGCTGCGAAACATGATCACACTCGTCGATGAGATCCCTCAAAACATCGAATTTGCAGTGATCGGAGCGGTCATTCTCATCGGCGCAATCGGAGACGAACTCGCCAAGCTCGTCATCACTGCGAGACGAAATCAGACAGGAGCTTGATATTTTTTTGCAACTCGTTGCGTATTCCGTGGTTTCATCTCTTGAAATCAATTTACACGATGAAAACAAAATCCACTCTGACATTACTCGCAACCGGCGCGCTGATCATTGGCAGCTTCGGTCTTATTCATGCTGAAGAAAAGGGACGCTCCAAGGGCGGTAAAGGTGATGGCTCTTTTCTCAAAGAAATAGACACCAACGGAGACAAGTCCATCTCCAAAGAAGAAGCGGGAGAGCGATGGGAGCGACTCAGCAAGCTTGATACGGACGGCGACAGCACGGTTACAATGAAGGAACTGATGGCTGCGCGCGGAGGAAAAGGGAAAGGCAGGCCTGAGGAAAAACCCGGCGAGAAACCTGAAGGCAAACCCGGTGAAAAACCGGAAGGCGGCAAAGGGAAAGGCAAAGGCGAAAGACCTGAAGGCGGCCCCGGCGAAATGTTCAAGCGGGCTGACAAAAACAGCGATGGCAAAATTTCCAAAGACGAAGTGCCTGAGCAAGCATGGGAGAGACTCGGCAAACTCGACAAAGATGGTGATGATGCGGTTTCCAAAGAGGAGATGGCAGCCATGGCTGCGATGATGCGCCAGCGAGGCGGAAAAGGCGGACCTCAAGGCGGCAAAGGCAAAGGTCCCGAAGGCGGCCCCGGAGCGATGTTCGAAAAGCTCGACAAGGACAAGGACGGCAAACTAGCGGAAAGCGAAGTGCCTGCGGAAATGTGGGCCAAAGTCCGCAAAGCCGATGAAGACGCCGATGGCCTCGTCAGTAAAGCCGAGCTGGAAAAAGTGATGTCCAAAAAGCGTGACGGAGGAAAGCCCGAAGGAGGAAAGCCCAAAGGAGCAAAGCCCGAAGGAGCAAAACCTGACGGTAAGAAGAAGCGCCCTGAAGTCGAAGAAGCGTACGCAACGCCCCTCCCTGTCATTTGACGAAATTCAAAAAAACCCGGCATCACGTTGGTGACGTCAGGTTTTTCATGTTCGCCCAACGCCTACTCTTTCGGATAGAAAGTCGGCTTGATTCGACCTTCTTTTCCTTTCGGCCAATCGGCCCCCTCAGCGATCCAACGTCGAATCAGCACCACATCGTCTTCGGTGGTTTTTGGCCCTACCATTGGCATCGCGTTTTCGTGCAAATCGGGAGACTCCAGGGCAATCACCATGAGACTCTCATCAGGTTTTTCGGGCACGATGTAAAACTGACCTGTTTCATTTTTCACAAATGCTCGCTTAGCGGTCTCAAAGCTTACCTTGTCTTTTAACGTCTTACGGTTGTGGCAATGGACACATCGCTAATGCAAAATAGGTTTGATGTCTTTTACAAAGGACACCGGAACTTCCTCTGAGAAGGCAGGACTCACGAATGCGACAGAGGTTAACAATAGGCAACGAAACTTCATTCTATTTAGATAAGTGAAATAGATCGCTTAAACAACCTTCGTTTCACCTGGCCCACATCGCTATTCGTGGCGCAAGGCTTCAACTGGATTCATGTCGGCGGCACGAAACGCCGGGTAAATTCCGAAGAGCACACCGGTCATCACCGAAATCGAAAACGCCATTGCAGGCGCCCAGAATTCGATCACCGTCTTCATGCCTGCAAAATGGGTAATGATCACCGGTATGGCGATTCCGAGGGCCACCCCAAGCAATCCACCCGCCCCCGAAAGCATCACGGTCTCGATGAGGAACTGAGTCACGATATCCTTCTTTTTGGCACCGAGTGCGCGCCGAATGCCAATTTCGCGAGTTCGTTCGGTGACCGTCGCGAGCATGATATTCATGATCCCGATACCACCGACAAGCAGTGAAATTGCAGCGATTGACCCCAAAACAATATTGAAGATCTGCTTGGTTCGCTCGGCCCGCTGAAGCAAGTCGAGAGGAACTGTCATCTTGTAATCCACGTCTTTGTGATTTCGCTCCAGAATATGCTGAATCGCCTGAGCAGCTGGCTTGACCTGATCAGGATCTTCGATGCGCACCGTCACTTCGTGAAGTTCCACTTTTACCGCTTCAAAACTACCTGAGCGGTATTTGAACAAAACATCGCCAAAGTGATCTTTCAGCGTCGACATGGGCACCATCATCTCCATCCCCTCCCCACTTGATTGCGAAGTACCTTCCATGCCCTCTGCTGCGGCAGCAACGGCAGGATCATCCTCGATCACTCCGATGACGCGAAAATAACTCGTTCTCATCCGGACGGTTAGACCGACGGGCTCATCGAGCGGAAACAGCTGCCTCGCCAGGCTCTGAGTGAGAACACAAACCGGTGCGCTGCTTGCCATTTCCAGCTCGGTGAAAAAGCGGCCCCTTAAAACGTCCCGGTTTTTCATCTTTGGATACCAGGATACGGTCCCCAAAACGACGCCATCGACGCTGTTGGTACGATTCCAAAGAAAGTCTTTCACCTCCCGCGAAGGAACCGTGACCTCTACGCCGGGGACAGTTGCCTGCATTTGTAAAATATCGTGATAGGTCAAGCCATACTCGAGGATCAACGACCGCTCCTGCTCTCCTGCTGTGGTATTGTTAGTCGGCTTCACCGATTCCAGAATCACGTTCTGGCTACCGAGGTCTTTAATTTGCTGCTGAGCCTCGTAACTCGCGCCCTCTCCGATTGCCAACATCGCAATCACAGAGCACACCCCGAAGACGATGCCCATCGCTGTAAGCATAGACCGCAACTTATGCATCCAGAGACTCTTCACCCCGAGGATGACCGCGCGCTTCAACCGAAAGAGTGAAGCGCCATTGATGATATCGATCACTTTCATCAATCCGGTTGATCGTAGGTATCAAAGGCGACCTCGCCATCCTTCAGACGAATGACGCGCGGAGTGCGTTCCGCCATCGCTTCATCGTGCGTGATCATGATGAGAGTCTTGCCTTCCGCATTCAACTCATCAAAAATTCTGAGAATATCGCTACCCGACTTTGAAT
Organism: Verrucomicrobiales bacterium; assembly: GCA_028047635.1. Taxonomy (GTDB): domain Bacteria; phylum Verrucomicrobiota; class Verrucomicrobiia; order Verrucomicrobiales; family DEV007; genus Arctic95D-9. The sequence goes on along the minus strand of JAOFXR010000026.1, from coordinate 3,930 downwards.
CGAGGTTACCGGTCGCCTCATCTGCGAGAATCACCGCAGGATCGCAGGAAAGTGCTCTAGCAATCGCAACGCGTTGCTGCTGCCCGCCCGAAAGCTCATTAGGACGATGATCGAGACGTGTACCCAGACCCACTTTGGTGGCTAGTTCAACAGCTATCTCGCGACTCTCTTTTTCGGAGACTCCCTGATAATAAAGAGGCACTTCAATATTCTCAACGACCGTGAGTTGCTGAATCAGATTGTAACTTTGAAAAATAAATCCGAGCTCTTTCCCTCTCACTTTGGAAAGATCATTATCCGATAACTGGGAAACATCAGAACCCGAAAGGAAATACTCTCCAATCGTAGGCTGATCGAGACAGCCAAGAATATTCAACATCGTCGACTTCCCCCCTCCCGATGGCCCGAGTATGGAAATATAATCCCCGGGGTAAATCTTCAGATTTACTTTCTGAAGCGCTTTTACCGTAAATTCACCCATCGTGTAGTGTTTTTCAACACCACGGAGTTCAATCACAGGATCTGTGTCAGGTCTGCGGGACATCCTTGCCTGTTTAAAAAAATTGATAGAAGAACGACGGACACGTTACGCCTTCTTAGGCGTCTTTTCCTTCGCTATTTTTTCACGTTCAACTCGGGCAGTTGTTTTGCGACCTGTCCCCTTCTCAATGACCCGCTTGTTTTCACCTGCCATCTGCAACTGGGATGGCTCGTAACCATCAGGCATTTTCAAAAAGACTTCGTCGCCATCAACAACCCCCTCATTCAGCTCGATAAAGTCGTTATTGTAGGCACCGATGTTCACCTTCTGGCGCTTGAATCCCGTCATTGTTTTCAAAAACACGAAATGCTCGTCGTTCTCAACGAAAACCGACTGAACCGGAACAAATGTAACATCGCTGAGTTCACTCACGATAATCTCAACTTTGGCGCTCATTCCCGGCTTGAGGAATTCATGGGTTCCTTCGATCTCAACCGTAGCAGGATAAACCTTCAGCGAAGGATTGTAGCGGGAGGCATTCGAATCAGGAAGCACTGCTACTTTCGAAATACGGCCGAGAAGTGTTTTGTCAGGAACTGACTCAGCCGTGATATAAACTTTCTGACCCAGTTCGATTTTCTTGATATTCGACTCGTGAATGTTCACCTCAACGCCAAGTTGAGACATATCCGGAATCGTAATAATTGGCTGCCCCGTCTTAAGCGTCGCACCTTCAGAAATTCCATCGTAGTAGCGGGAAGTATAATAATTATCGTTGGCACCGCCGTAGGCAATCAAGCCGGGAAGCTCAGCACGAATCACACAACTCGCGACCTGATCTTCCAAATTCTGACGCTTCTTCAACTCGAGCTCGTAGCGACGTTTTGCCGAGCGATAGCGAGCGTAGATCTGGGACATCTTTGCCATTTCCTCGCGCTTGCTTCGAATCAGGGAGAGCAGTGCCTCTTCGTAATAAGAGAGCATTTTCTCCGCTTCTTTGGGAAACTCGTAGTCCCGGAACAACTCGAGCTCAGTCTCGGATCGCTGGAGGGCAAGGCGCGCCTTATCCAGTCCGACCATTTCATTCTCGAGGGTTTGCTTCGTAATAAAATCCCTTTTATGAAGGCGCTTCGCCCCTTCGACTGATTCCGCGACGACAGACAACTGAGACGCAGCCACAAGTGCCTCATCTTTCATTCGTCGAATGGTCTGCTCCGCCTCTCCGTCACCGAGAAGCTCATTTTCCAAAAACGCTCCAAAGTTCACATTCGAAGCAAGACTGTCATCCGCTTCCAGTTCAAACGGATTCATCTCTCCATCATCAACCGCAGATTCAGCGAGTTTCTTGGTATCAAAGGCCTTAACGATCAACTCGGTTGATTCCTTCTCATACAAGGCCAGCGAGTCGTTATCGAACGGGAGACCGAGTTTTTTCAAGGTGCGCTCTGCCGCTTCGCCCCCCACAAATTTTTGGAAATCAAGAAGAGCAAACCTCAGCTTCTGGCGCTCCGCTTTGATATCGCTAAGCGCCTCACTCTCTTCGATCTCGATATTCTGCTTCGCCTCGGCGTAGGCGGATTCAGTCTGCTGAAACTGAACATCGTGATCAACGATATCTTCTTCCAGTTCGGATGGATCAAGTCGCACGAGCACTTTTTCACTCTCGACATCATCTTCCGTCACCATGTAACCCTCATCAATGATTTCGAGGATCTTAATGCCCGTTGTCGAAGTCACCTCGTTGCGAAATTCCAGAAAATTCAGCGCCTGAATATTTCCACCTTCCAGCACGTCGATAGTGAGATCGCCTCGCTGTGCTTTCGTGACAGGAAGACCAGAAGTATTTCCCCCTGACGAATCTGATTTTGAGAAAAATATCCCTAACCCGACTGCAATGGCGGCACTGCCCCCTATAATGACCCACTTTTTCATACTTTGGAGAGAGACGCCCTCCAAGGATAAACCTTAAAGGGATTCGTTCTCGAGCTTTTTGACCCACGAACCGTCTTCCTTAATATACAAGATACCCATGTCTCTCCAAAGGCGTAATCGTGCTAAGGTATGATCGACTACGGTTGACGTGCGCTGGTTACGTGCACTGAGAAGGTCATTTTGCGCGTCAATGAGGTCTCGAGCCTCACCTCTACCGAGATCCTGGAGTAAATTTTGTTCTTCAAGACGTCGGATTGCAAGCTCAACCCCCTTCTCCGCAATTTCAAAATTGAGCTGAGCTTGGTCTAGAGCACGCCAATCATCATAGATTTGCAGACGAACTTGATCCTCTTGTGCCTCAGCGTTCCGCTTGGCCCGATCCAGAGTAATGAAGGCAACACGGTACGTATTGCGCTCTGACTTGCGATCAAGTGGCAAGTCAACATCCAGTGAGGTCGACCATCTTCTGCGATCAAAATTGATTCCAGGTGTGGTGTCCGCCTGATTGCTAACCGTGTTGTAATCCAACCCCACATCTACACCCGGAAGAAGACCATTCTTCGCCACTTCGATACGGCGCTCAGCATCCACTACCTGATCATTCACGTTGGCAATTTCAGGACGCGTCACCAAGGCAATTCCAACCGCTTCGTCACGAGTCAGGGGCAGGGATTCGATTCGCAATTTCTGCAGCTCTTTGTCATCAAGCATGATTTGCTTCTCCACGGGCAGGCCGAGAGAAAGTTTGAGATTATCGAGGCGGGTCTGGTAATTTCGGATTGAATTAATCCAACGACTCTCTGATGACAGTGTCGCCTGCCGCAACAAACCGATCTGCGTCTTCGTTCGACGATCCTCTTCCGCGAGAGCCTGTTCCCGTTCGTCATTTTTCAAAAAGCCCTGATAAGCGACGTAGCTGTTTCGAACCTGATCTCTCGCTTGCAACACGTTGTAATAATCACTCACGACGTCGACGATGAAACTTCTTCGAAAGTTCGCAAAATTCCTGAGATCGTAGAGAAGGTCGCGTTCCTCCTGGGTGAGTGCCTCCATCGTAACCCTCGTTCCGCCTCCCTTGAGCAAAGGCTGCACCACCGAAACTGCCAAATCCGATTCATTAATGGATCGATTCCCCGTGATGAAGCGCAGAAAATCCTGCGTAAAATCAGCGGAAACTCTCGCGCCGGTCATTGCTAACCAATTAACACCGATGGTCCTCGTCTGAGCCATCGTGTTGGTGGAAACCAGCTCAGTAAGATTTTGCTGAACTTGCGCATTTCGAGAGTCACCCGCGCGTAGACCACTTCCATTCACATTAAAAATCGGTGTGAGCCGCCATCTCGCAAGGGTGAGATCAAGAGCGGAAATAAAAACCCGCTCCCGCTGTGTTAGATAATCCCGACCGTAGGTGATTCCCGCCTCCATCGCGTCATCAAGATCGAGCACTTTCGCTCCCGTCTCCATTGTCGAAGCCTCACCAAGAAATTCAGATCCGCCCCCACCGCTTTTATATTTGG
>JAOFXR010000025.1 GCA_028047635.1 Verrucomicrobiales bacterium | reverse complement strand
CTCCTGCCCTACCTCCTGAACCCGTTCTCGCCGTCAACCAGCTGCGTCGGTCCTTTGGGCGCTTCATGGCGGTCGATGGACTCGACCTCGCGGTGCAGGAAGGTGAAATTTACGGCTTTCTTGGCGTCAACGGTGCGGGAAAAACAACGACGATCCGCATGCTCATGGGCATTGTCGCCCCCGACAGCGGGACGATCCGGCTTCTCGGCGAAGAAACACGGCGCACCTCCATTAAGCAAAAGCAGTCGATCGGCTACGTCTCGCAGGAACAGGCTTTTTACCCCTGGATGACGGCAGAGATGCTCGGCAAATTCGTCGGTGCTCTCTATCCCACCTGGGACACCGAAGAATACCGTCGCCTCCTCAAAGTGCTCGAGGTTCCTTCCAATCGAAAAGTGTCCGGCCTTTCCGGTGGGATGAAAGTCAAACTCGCGCTCGCCCTTGCGATTGCCCCGCGCCCGTCCCTCTTAATTCTCGACGAGCCCACCGCTGGGCTGGACCCGGTGGCACGACGCGAGTTTCTTGAAATCATCACGCATCAGGCCCGCGAGTATGGACGCACGACTTTTTTCTCGACCCACCTCCTCGACGAGGTGGAACGTGCCGCTGATCGCGTTGGCATCATTCACCGGGGTAAAAAGCGCTTCGAAGGAAAGCTGAGCCATCTGCAGGATCGGGTTCGCCGTATCCGAATTGATAGCGAGACGCCTCTGCCTGAAGGCTTTGCGATGTGGCGGGAACTCGATCCCGAGGCGAGCGATCCCGAGAACACCCGAACCCTCATCGTCGACGCGGATCCCATGACATGGGCAGGCTCCGGCATCGTCGGTCAGCGCCTCTCCCTCGATGACATCTTCATCGCCTGCGTGGGCATTTCCACGACTCGCATTTAATCGGATGACTGGTGTTCTCTTTCGAAAAGAGTGGAGACAACACGGTCTCTGGTTCGTGATACTCGGGGTTCTCACCTTGCTGGTCTTCCTCATGATTGTGCGGGGAGTGAATCAGGACGGGACCGGCGGAGGAGCCTTTTTCGGTATCGGAACGGGCATGACTTATTTCTTTCCCGTCGTTTCCTTCATCCTTTGTCACCTTCTCGTTGCGGTTGAGTATCGAAACAAATCCCAACTGTTTCTCGAAGGGCTTCCCCTCCCCCGATGGAAGATGGTTTTCGTAAAGGCGATTATCGCGACCTTTCTCACTTGTCTCTACACCGCGACGATCGTGCTGATTGTCTGGTTCACCGCCGGCAGCAGCGAAGCGATTTCACCCCGTTTTCTCGGCATCCTCCTCTCGACCTCGGCGCTCTTTGGCTGGTTCGTCACCAGTTTCTACTTCCTCGTCTCTTTTCTCGGGCGTTACCGGATTCCTATTCTCATCATCATTCTTTTCGTGTTCAACTACCTCGCCACCTCGAGCGCCGTTCCCCTTTCTGATTTCCCGCCCTTTGCATTGATGCAACGCTTCGGCTTCGAGCGGGACATTTGGCCACGCAACGCGATGATGGCGACCGCCGCCCTCACCCTGCTTTTCTTTGCCGCGTCATTCACTTTGGCTCTCGCCAAAGAAGGCTCTGTCTCTGCCATTCTCGGGGAAAAAATGTCCTACCGCGAAAAGATGTTCATCGGTGCCTCCATCGCGATCGGAACCATGGCCATACTGGTGTGGCAAACACCAACGGCCGAACCGTTCAGCATTCCCGGTGCCGTCGCCGAGGAACGGGACGGAATGAACGTTTACGTTTCTCCTGAAGGGGTGCAGGAAACAGCGGATCTCGAAGTGCAACTGGCAAGCTACCTCGTTCGTGAACTCGCTGAAAAACGGGACTGGCTCGGCATTCCCGAATCTGCCTTCCCTCCTCTCTACGTCGTTGAGAAAACAGGAATCGAAGAAGATCTCATCGAATGGGAAGCCGTCGAAGGCGACAACGCCATTCTCATGTATGCCGACTATCGGAACCCGGAGTTCAATCGTGAAACGCTCATGGCATGGAGCATGAGCCAAACCCTCGATAGCTTTTCAATGGGCCGCAACGGAGTCGAACACCGCTGGTGGATCGTCTGCGGATACGAAGGCCTCTGGGAATTGGACGACGCCACCCCGGAGCGGGTGAAAGAGAAAGAAAAGCGCGCTTTCGATACCCTCGAAGAATTCGGTTTCTCAGCAGAGCAACTAGTAGGTCGCGCCCAATATGCAGATGAGGCCGGTTGGCAGGAAGCCGATGCCGTTATCTACATGGGCTTTCGCTACTTAAGAGAAAGGTTCGACATGGAAATTCTCCAGCAGTTCGCAAGACGAACGATCAACCGACCCGTGACGCGTAAAGACGGACGAGCGGTTTGGTGGGATCTTACAAATCCCGTCGAGAGCGAATTTGAGGAGGCTTTTGATCTCACCCTCGAAGAATTTGCCGAAGCGACGCGCCACTACATTCGGGAACATCACACCGAAGAAGCAACAGATAAGGAGGAAGCAGAATGATCAAATTCGCCGCTATTCTCTGGAAAGAATGGGTCTCACTGAAGCCATTCGCTTTCCTGCTCCTCGCCCTTTTCGTATTCGGACTCATCTTTGTTCAAGTCTCTGAGTTCATCGACACGTATCCGACCTGGGACAATATGTTCATGGAGGCGGACACTCTCGCGATCGTAAACTTCATTCTCTGTGTAGTCGTTTCGATAGGGCTCATGGTGAGAGAAAAATCCGAAGGAACCCTGCTCTATCTCGACGGCCTTCCTATCACAAGAACTTCGGTTTACTGCGCGAAATGGTTGGTCGCGGTCGGGCTCCTCATTACCGTCAACCTCTGCTGGCTACTCGAAGGATTCATCTACGACCAATTCTCCGAAACCAGCCTGACAGAACCCTCTTCGTTGCGCTACTACGCTGTGTTTGGACTCCTCGAAAATTTTCTCGTCCTCTTTTTCGTTTCCGTCATCGCCTGCCTTTCCTTTCTCCGCCTCTGGGCACTGCTTGTCTTAGGAGCGCTCTTCTGGCTCGTTTTCTGGCTTCGCCAGTTGCAAGTTCCCTACGCGGAATTACTCAACCCCTTCACTCTTATTCAGCCGCCGCTCGAGCCTGGCGATCCGTGGCAGCTCCCATGGCTTCAACTCGCCGTTCTTTCGTGCGTCGGTGCTACCGCCTGGCTCATCGGGCTGGTTGCCTTCAATACCCGTTCGGGACCTCTTGGGCCCTCCGGAAAATGGTTTCAGGATTCGTGGATCGGCAAAGCGATCGGTGGCTGTGCCATCATCATGATCGTTGTCGTCTGGTTGGGACTTCTTAGCGTTTACGTTTACTTCAGCGAAGGAGAAACTTACACCGGCGAACCGATCGTTCCCGAGGTCGTTCAGGAACGTGCCAAATCAGTCTCCGGAGAAAACCAGATCCTGACCGACGAATCGAAACACTTTCAGTTTCTCTATCGCAAGAAGAACGCTGCAGGGATGAAACCGTTCATCGCCGGAGCCGATGAAGTCTTTGAAAAAGTAGCCGACTACCTCGCCGTGTCGGACGAAGTTCGCTCCATTCAGATCGTCGTCGATCTCACGAGCGCGCTTGGCTCTCACAATGCCGGTCAAGCTTACTGGAAGAAGATCCGAATGGGCCTTCCCGACAAAACCGACGAAGCGCTTGCGATTCTCGGGCACGAAGCGACCCACGTCTTCATCGATCAAATGACGGACGGCAGACTCGAGGAATCGTTCAGCGCGACGCGGTGGTTCCACGAAGGACTCGCCAGTGAAATAGAATTCGATCTCTTCCGCAAACCCGAAGAATCCCTCGACTACGAACGCTGGCTCGCGCTCTCCTCCACCTGGGGTGAAGTGCAATTTTCAGAGCTCGTCGAAGATGGCCTTCTCAACGTGACCCGTGACAAATTCATCGTCTACCCTGCCGGAATGATCTGGGTGGAATCGCTCATCGAGGTCTACGGACAAGAAGCGCCGACTGCACTGCTCACCGCGATCGCCCGACCCGATGGACCCCGCAAACTCGGCGGTCTCGCGCGATGGCGGGATGCCTGCCTCGCCGCAGGATACGATCTCGAAAAGGTGCGAGCCAAATTTCGTTCAAGACTCAAAGCGCTTCGCGAAGAGTATGAGGAAACCACGGCAAAGTTTCCCGAAGTCACCGAAGGAACAGTGACTCGCAAGAGCGGAGAAATCATCGTCTCCCCTGTTCTTCCCGAAGGCTGGCGCGATGACCTCCCTGAGGGTTCTGAAATGGTGTGCCGCATGCGGGCGAATCCTGACTCTCCGCCATTCGAGTGGCGATACAGCAAACTGAAAAAAGGGGACGCATTCAAAGCATCCGCACTCACCTTTCTCAAACCGGAAATGAGTTTTCAAGTCGGCTGGAAAACCGGAGAATGGTGCAAACAACCTGTTTTCGGAGAATGGGTCGACGTGGCCATTGATGGCGAGAAAAAGCCGAAAAAAAGTTCAGCGAAAGGCAAGCGTGCCCAACCGGGAACTAAGGATTAAAAAGCTCGGCAGGTGATTTGAGCCCCTTCGGAGCAGGCGCTTCAGGAGCAGGATCAGAAATATTGTAAACCAGCATCACCGCCGCTTCAGCCTCCTTCTGCAACTCGCGAAAGCGACGCGGCTTGAGTCCACTCAACTTCGCTCCGAGCAATTTCCCGGGAACCTTTTTGAATAGCTCGAGAAGGTAAGACGCCTTCACCGCGTAGTTCACATTCTGTGGCAGATAGCCTTTTCGCTCCTACTGTCGCATCGCGTTGATAATCGATGTCGTGACAACGACGACGTGCCCGGCCTCATCGATCAAAGGTCCGACGGAGTTACCCGGTTGAATTTGCACACTAATTTGATAGTGCCGCGGATCATCCTGCAATCCAGCCAGCGCCGTGATACTTCCTTTTGTCGTTTTAGGCGTAAGACCCAAATCTTCCGGGTCAGGGAAACCAATCGTAAAGGCGTCCGATCCGGGAGTAGGATCAACAGTCCCCTGAACGGCGAGAAACGGAAAGGGCGTCGCGCCGGGCGCGACTTTCAAAATCGCGAGATCATTCTCCGCTTCAAAGGCGACAACCTTCGCCTCGTATGCCTTCTGCCCCTGCTTCACGAGAAACTTCTTACTACCCTTAATGACATGATGATTCGTAACCAGGTAACCGTCTCCTGAAACGAAGAATCCAGTCTCGGTGGAATCAGCTTTTGCTACGAGGGCTCCTCCAAGCACTAGAAGTAGAAGAATGAAAAGGCGTGAGCGAATTGAGGAATGAGACATGGGCAAAAGGTTTGTAAATTGATACAGTGCTATATTTCTCAATCTGAACATTGAAGTCAATTCCTCACAAGAAACTTTTGCGCAAAAAAACCATCGAACTCTTTTCAGCGTCGATAACTCAGCACCGCTAAAAACGCAGGCGATTTTCTTTGCCTAACTTAAACCATGAAACTTCCCGTCGCACTCAAAGTCGCACTCTTTACTTTCACACTCGCCGACGCTCAGGACTCAACCGAAACCGTAAAACTGACCGGAGAGAACTTACGCGAACCTTTCACTCTCACGCTCGCGATCGACAAGGAGCGTCAATATGAGCAGGAAATCGACGCAATCCCCTACGTGAACAATGACATCGTTTATCTATTCAAAGGTGAGATCGTTGGGATCAGCCTTGCAGCGAAAGAAAACGAGTCTCCCGAAGTAAGCTATTGCCAGGACATCGAGAAGGCAGATGTCCTCTTCCGTTTTTCGCAAAAACGGGACAAAGAAGATGACTCCTTAACCATGCTGCTCGCAATTGACAACCGACTGGAGAAAGACCTCTTCATGGATGGCATCATGGTCGTGCCCAACAAAGATCGAGTCTTCGAAACCACCCTTCTCCCTTTAAAACCGGGGACAACCAATTACGAGTCATGGCCTCACCCAATCATCCAGTTGGCGATTCAAAGTCTCCGCTTTCAGGAAAGAAGACCGAAAACGAAATTCAGCCCGATTCCGAAAGACCGAGTCGTTACTCTGAAAGACACCCGGATCGAAGAACTCATTCGCAGCTACTCAGCAATGAGCCGGGAGAAACTTCCCGACGTGATCGCACGCTTCAAACGTGGCCTGAAAGAGGGCGAAACCCTGTTCATCACCACCCGAATATCCGACCCGGCCGTAGAAGGTTTTGAGCAGGCTTTCGTGGAAGTGGAAGCGATCGAAGGTGATACCATCTCGGGGAAAATAGCATCCGAGTTGACGCTCATCACCAACTATCGCAATCGCGATGCTTACTCCTGCCCCGAAAGCGCCATTCTCGATTGGACCATCCAAAACACCGACGGAGCTGAGGAAGGGAACTACATCGGCAAATTCATGGACATCGTCAAAGACGACAAAGTCCCTCTTATTTTTGAAACAGAAATCGACGCCACGGGAAAAGTGACATCGGCAAAATTCAGTCAGGCCGTAAATCGTTACAAACAGGACGTCTCTTTCTGCATCCCTGACAAAGCCAGACAAGAGGCCGAGAAAATGCTTTTCGATTCTTCCTATCCTAAAACCGGGAATTCAGGAAAACACTTTATCTACCTCATCTATCGATTCCACGATGACACGGTGGAGAGACCGGAGGAAAAATAGAGTCGCCGCGCAGACAAACTAACGCTCACGCTTCCTCCAGATTTCCAGAATCGGCTTTTCGTTGATAGCAAAGTGGTTATATAGCTCGTCCATCTTCATGAGCATGAAAGGCTTGAGAATTGACCTACCATTCTTTGAATAAACAATGTCGTCGGCAATGAAGACGCATGAATGAATCGGCCGCCCCGACTCCACATCCTTCATCATAATCAGATCACCAAAGGTCGGCGGACCGGGAGTCACATCATAGTTCCGAGTGAAAAAACTCATCACCTTTCCCATTTCATCAATTTGTTCATCTGGAAAATAATTAAAGAAATTCAACGACGCCCACAGGCTGTTCGGATAAGTCCCGTCTATTCCCATCGCTCGTGAGGGAAACGTATATAAATATTTACGCGGGGTCGGGGGCAACAACCGCGTTACATCAATTGTATCCAGCCCTTCAATTCGAGCAATTGAGTCGAACAAGGGTAATACGTCTTTACTCTTATAACCGGCAGACCAGTAGTTCTTCAGTGCTTCTGTATCTGTGCCGGGGGCAATTTGCAGAGAAAGAATCAGACTTCGCGTCCGGGTCAGCGCTTTAAGAAGCAAACGCTCTTCTTTATCATCATGCAATCCTTTAACCACAGTCGAAACGTCAGAGAATCCCAACGCATTTCCTAAAGGGTAGGAGAGCCGCTCGATATGCAATATCGTCTCATTCCTTAAGCCACTCTTCCTGAACCAATCAGAAACACTCCCCGAGGCAATCACGACCGGAGCGTGATAACGCTTGTTCTCGGGCCATTTTCGCAATTCCGCATAAATCGTCTCTCTCGCCTTGGGCTCAAGCGCATTGATGAATTCAGACGAAGGAAAATATTTGAAGGAACTCCCCGTCTGATATCCCGATGAAAACTCGATTCGTGAGTCAACCTCCTCCGAAGATGCACCGGAATTGATTAAAAATTCGCGCACTTGTTCGATATTTTTCTCTGGGAACCACCAAACAGCAATGCCACTTGGCACATTTATCAACTCAACCGTCGACAGGGGTGCCTCCAAAAAAAGATAGTGATATTCCAAATCTCCCCATGGGCCCTCCTTGCACTTGTGAAGCCTCATCGAAGGCGGAGTCAGCTTAATATACTGCCCCTCCTCCTCAGTAACCTGTGCAGATACCAGGCTTGGTATTGGCAGCATCAAGATCGCCAAAATAATCAGCCTGCTCATTTTTGGTATTGAGGTTTCAAACGACGAAAGCCAAGAGACAACGACTCGACAGATAAATACACTTCAATCACATCCTCAAGCGACGAAATAGTCCAGGGACGCCCCATACTCATACCGTTTTTCGTGAAGACCAAATTACCCGCAATATAATTACAAGCATGAATGGGTTTGCCGGACGACTTATCAGATAACAAGATTATATCGCCCAATTGAAGTGGCCTCGTAGCTATTTCATACCGGTTTTCGAGCACCTGCCCAATTGAATCCAAATAGCGCTCAGGCGGCTCTTCCGAGAAAAAACTAGCTGCGGTCCAATTGCAGTCAGGCATTTCCCTTCCGATACCATCGCCTGCCGGAGAAGGATAAGTATGGAGTAGCTTTCGTGGCGTCGGCGGAAGAAGGTGAATGAGATCAAGCGTCTCAATTCCCGAGGTCATCATCACCGATTCCAGGATCGGCAGGATTTCTTTGTTCTTGCCGCCCGCGCTCCAATAGTTCGCCAACTGAGAAAGGTTATGATCCTCTGAGATTCTTAGCTTCACAGAGAGACTTCGTTCACGACCGATCGTTTTTAAAATCCTCCACCGCTCATAGTCAGTTTTTGCTTTGGAGAAAACAAGATTGATGTCTGAAAATCGATTCGTGCGCCCCTTCTTAAAACTAAGCGCTCTAATTAAATCAATCTGCTCCTGCGGAACACCAGACGAAACATATGTTACCGCATCCAAACCTCCGACCGGCAAAGCAAAGGCGGAATAGAAAGGATTATCGTCATTTTGGGGAAGAATTTGTGGATAAAGAATTCTTCGATTCTCAGAAGTTAGCGCGATGATGAGGTGTTCCGGAGGGCGAATTTCATAGACATCGGTATCCTTATTGAAAGACATGTACTGGTCCGAAAGCAATTCGTCACGGAGTTTACTGCTGATTCCGGCATCTTTAAAAACCCCTTCAACACCAGCGGAATTCATCGCGCTGAAGCGCCACACGGTGCCCTGGCCCCAATTGAGTAAATCTTTTGACCTTGATACAAAGAAATCCGATGACTCTAAAATTAACGGATAGAACTCCAAGTTACCCCACGGTCCCACCGCATATTTCTTCTCCTCTGGATTGAGAGCTGACCCAAAAGGTTGATTAGCGCTGACAGAGTCCTGACAGTCACCGCACTGAGAGAAGGCAAACAGAGCCAAAATTACCAAAGCATGAAAATCCGAGCTCATAAATCATTCAAGAACTTTAAGCATTCGCGTACTTTTCTTTATATGCATGGCAGGATTTTCCTATCATGCGAACAAATTGCAAACGAATTATCGCGCCTTACAAAACCACCATCGGCACTACTAACCCCTGTTGCGAGGAGTAGTTTCATCCTCGTTTGAATTTTGGTAAAAAACCTGTTTAGCCTTAACGTTTCTGCGAAGCCACGGACACGAATATCCCTTTATCAGATAAAATCAGCGGACTCATGATCCAATTAGTCGGAACGGCAAAACAGGTGGCGGAGACACCTATTTCTCAAGCAGGAAGATCAGCGAGAGAAGGCCTAACATGACCACGGCGCAAAAGGCGGTGAGCCCAATGGGGATGGCTCCTTTGCGGGCAATTCGGAAAAATGCCTGGCGGTTGTCTTCAATTTGTTTGCCGTCAGCTCCCTGCATCACCCAAACAGGGGTCAAGACCCAGCAGGCAAGACGGGAAGCGCCGGATTCGAAGAAGTTGCAGACATTTTTGGCGATTACCCCAATGAAAAGCACCGACGCGAGTCGAATCGCTCCATTCAACACCTTATCAAAAATCCGATAAAGAAAAGGACCGCTGCGACGATAGAGATAATCTGCATCCACATTCGTCGACCGGATCTCTGCCGGATAGAGGCCGGCGCGCATTAGCAAAGTGAAAGCGAGAGCACTGAACAAGAGCAGCGCATACTGATCGGTAACATGCCCCACAGTATAAGGCTCATACGATACCTCAGAGTTCGGCAGCATCGGATAGAGGAACATTTTCGGAAATGTCCCGACAAACACACAAAGAAAAGCAGCGATACCCATCGCAATCAGCTGATTCAATGGAGCCTCCTTGCAACGAATTCCTGAGTCGTGAGAGAAAAAGGCGAAAAAAGGAATCTTAATCCCGGCATGGTGAAACACACCCGCTGAAGCGAAAAGAAGCGCCGCCCAAATGAGCGTCGTCTGCCACGTGCCCATCCCCGCTGCCGCACTCATGATCATCGACTTACTGACAAAGCCGCTAAAGAACGGGAAGGCCGAAATACTCGCGGCACCGATACAGCAAAACACACAGGTCCAGGGCATGCTGCGATAAAGACCGCCGAGCTCAGTCGCTTTGGATTTCCCGGTCCGGTAGATAACGGAGCCAATCGACATGAACAGCAACGCTTTGTAGAGAATATGGCAATAGGCATGCGCGGCCGTTCCATTGAGCGACATCGCGGTACCGAGTCCGACCCCCACGACCATGAAACCGACCTGATTAATCAGGCTGTAAGCCAAAACACGACGAAGATCATTTTCGATCACGGCATAGAAAATCGGGATCGTCGCCATCGCCATGCCGATCCAGAGAAGGGTATCCTCTCCGGGGAAAGTCCGCGCAAGAACGTAAACGGCCGTCTTCGTTGTGTAAGTCGCCATGAAGATGACGCCTCCGATGGAAGCTTCCGGATACGTATCCGTGAGCCAGGATCCGACTAAGGGCCAGGCGCAGTTGATTCCAAAACCGAGAAAAATGAGCCAGGCGCCGAGTCCGCTCAGTTCGATCTTGTCGAAGGCCACTGAGCCGCCTCCGGCAAGATGAATGAGAATTCCAGCGAGCAAGATGACGCCGCCAAAAACATGCACGAGCAGATAGCGATAGGCCGCTTTCCCCGCATCCTTCGTCTTCCTCGCAAGAATACAAAGAACCGCTCCGAGAGTGAGCATTTCCCAGAAGAAAAACAAGGTGAGCAGATCGCCCGCCATGACAACGCCCATCGCGCTTCCTGCATAGAGCAGTCCCGCCGAGAGATCGAGGGCCTTATTGTCATTAATGATGTAAAGAATCCCGATGAAAGAAAGCACCGTGAAGATATTCAGGTAGATCATGCTCCACCGGTCCGCTCGCCCGAGAATCAGCTCAAAGTCGAGCAACGAAACGGTCCAATGAACACCCTCGGTGATCGCGGTGTAATTTAGCAATCCGAGAAGTGGAATCGCGAGCGCGAAGACCTGGCGAGTCCGCCCTTTGAGAAAGGGAATAAGAAGGGCGCCGAGCAGATAAATCGCTGCAGGAGGAATCGCTTCAAACATCGTCTGACCCTCCCTTCATCTGATCACGCTTCTCTTTTTCCTCATAGTAATTCTCATCTCTCATCACGAGCGGACGGAGAATATACTTCGAAACCAAAACGAGGAGAACACAGGCAACAAAACCATAGACGGCGTAAAAGCCGGGCCATTGCTCCCAGCGGAAATAGGGATGCTTATCAAAACCGGTGATCCAAAAAATCACATCGATCAGCACCAACAGTCCACAACCGATGAAGAGCCCTGTGAGCACTTTTTGCACATTCTCCTTCCGGTCGAACCAACCGGGAGTTTCGTCAGAATTGGAAGAATCAGGCTTCATTAATGTTTACCTTCGGTGGCGTGAGATTTCTTTCCATCATCGTGACCGTGATGTCCTTTGGCAGGCCCCGGAGTGGCGATAAGGAGAATGGCGAGGTAGAGCCCCATGACGGCAAAGGCAATCACGAAGGCCTTGAGATAACCGGGCACGGCGTCGTGCTTCAGTTCCTTAAGCGGTTCGTCGCTATTGTTATGAGTAGCCATCGTTCCAATCGTTAAAGGTTATTTCCCGGGCAACATCAGTGCAGTCAGATCAAAAAGTAATCCCGGAAAGAAGAAAAGCAGCACCGAGGCAATCGCAGTGAGGGTGAGCGGAATGACACAGGCGGGCGGCGCTTCCTTGATTCCCATACTGAGTTCGCCCGTCGCCGGCGACTTGAAGAAGGCACGATAGACGATGGGGAAAAAGTACACTCCGTTGAGAACCGAACTGACCAGATAAACCGCGAGAAGTGCAAACTGCTGAGCATCGGCCGCACCGCGAATCATGTAGATTTTACTGAGTAATCCACCCGTTGGCGGCAAGCCGGTAACGCTCATGGCTCCAATCGCAAAAGCACCCATTGTCCATGGCATCACTTTTCCGAGACCATCGAGTTGGCTGATGTACTTCTTTCCTGTCGCCACAAAGATCGCACCAGCGCAGAAGAACAACGTGATCTTGCCGAACGCGTGCATCGCAATATGCATCATGCTGCCCTGCACCGCATACGGGGCGAGCAAGGCAACGCCAAGAATGATGTAGGAAAGTTGTCCGATCGTTGAAAAGGCGAGTCGGCGTTTGAGATTGTCCTGGCTCATCGCGATGAGCGACGAGGTCACGACAGTAAACGCAGCGATCCAGCACAGCACAAGGTTGGCGCCCAGTTTCTCGAGCAATCCGGTTCCAAAAACACCGGTAACCACGCGGATCACGCAAAAGACACCAACCTTAACCACTGCCACGGCGTGAAGCAAGGCCGATACCGGAGTGGGTGCCACCATCGCACCGGGAAGCCACGAGTGAAACGGCATCAGGCCGGCTTTGGAAAATCCGAAGGCAAAAGCGAGGAGAAGCACGACGCCCTGAAGATAACTCATGTCGCTGCCCGCAAGCATCGCATCACCGGCAAAGGAAAGATCACCACCCGACTTGAAGTAAGTGTAGGTGATCGCGGGAATGCCGAAAGCGACCGAAGTGCCGAGAAGGTGAGTGAGGTAAGTGCGCCCCCCACCGCGAGCCTCTTTGTCCTGATGATGCGTCACCAGCGGCCAGGTCGAGAGTGACAACAGCTCGTAGAACAAATAGAGCGTGAGCAAGTTTCCCGCAAAAGCGACACCGAGAGTCGCTGAAAGAGAAAGAGCGAAGAAGCAGAAAAAACGTGTCTGCGAATGCTCTTTAAGCCCACGCATGTAGCCGATCACGTAGAGGGATGTCACCAGCCAAAGCGAGGACGCGACGAGCGCAAACGTCATCCCAAGCCCATCGACGCGGAACATGATCGGAACACTGATCCCCGCGATACCTTCAACAAAGGTGTATTCGATTACTTTGCCACTGAGGACGATGGGAACCATCGCGAGAACGAATCCGAGTTTGGCAAACCCCGCGAGAAAAGTAGATGCTTCACGGAGAAACGGTTCCTTCCGGAAAATCAGAATCAAAGGCACCGCGAGCAATGAAGCAAGGCAGGCCAAAACAGGTAGGAAGCTGGTCACAGAATTCTCCATACAGTTCAGTCAGCTTGAGTGGTGACGATGGAAGGCAGGTTATCGAGAGACTCGCGGAGCAACTCCACGATCGGCCCATTGAAAAGTCCTAACAAAATAATAATCGCCGCCGAAGCAACCAGTGGGAAGAGGGCCGACCAGGGCGCTTCCACTTTAACCGTTTCCTCCTCCTCATGATGGTCATCATGCCCGTAACTCTCTGCCGGCTTGTTCCCAAAGAAGGCGATTTCAAAAATGCGGAAAAACAGCACGGCGTTGACAAGACTGGAGATTAGCAACGCAGCCACAAACTCCCAGTGCGCTCCTTCAATGGCCCCGCGGATCAGATAGAACTTACTGTAAAACCCAGCCGTCGGCGGCACGCCAATCATCCCGAGAGCAGCAATCACAAAAGCGACCGAAGTGACAGGCATTTTCTTAAAGAGCCCTTCGAGATCTTTAATCTCAATCGCTCCCAAACGCTTTGCAAAAACGCCGGCAGCGAGGAAGAGGCAAAGCGTCATCATCGCATCAGCGAGGATATGATAGAGCGCTCCCGTAAGCCCCCAATGATTCGGATCGGACAACCAGGCTCCACCAACCATGTAACCCACCTCAGCAACGATGAGATAACAGAGCATCTTTTTAATCTCCCGCTGCGCCAGCGCAAGCATCGACCCGGCGAGAATCACAGCGACCGCGAGCCAGACAATCAGATGGCTCCAACCAAGATGCACGAAAATCCATTCGACTCCGAAGACACCAATCATGACGCGAATCATCACGTAGACGGAAACCTTCGTCATGAGCGGCGCGAGGATACAGGCACTCGTTGACGGACAATAGCTGTAGGCATTCGGAAGCCAGCCGTGAAGCGGGAAAAACGCCATCTTGATCCAAATTCCTACGAGGATAAAAAGGAAGGCAATAATCACCGCATTGGAATCACGAACCGCCTCGTTCGCCTGCAAGATCGTATGAATATCCTGCATGTTCAGGGTGCCGGTCTTCAGATAAAGATAACCGACTCCGAGAAGGTAAAAGGAAGCCCCAACCGTTCCCATGAGAAGGTAGTTGAACGCGGCATGGGTGCCACGTCTCGAGCTTCCCATTGCAACCAGCCCGTAACTGGTAAGCGAAGATACTTCGATGAGAACAAACAAGTTGAAGGCATCGCCTGTGATCGAGATCCCGAGCAGACCAACACAAAGCAAAAGATAGAGAATATAAAACTGCGGCGTTTTCTCGGTGTGCTGGTCTCCGGCCCGTCGAATCGAAAAGAACGAAACGAGGACCACGACGGTACAAATAAGAATGAGAAGGAGCGCGTTGAGAGAATCGATACGGAGATGAATCCCAATCCCGATCGGCTCTTCCCATCCCGCCATGAAGTAGTCAATCGCCCCTGTCGTGAAGACCTGTTGAGCGGCAGCAAACGAAGCAAATAGAGAAACTAACAAAGACGCAACAACGATCGGGAAGCAGATCCGATGATCGCGATTTCCGAAGAGCGCGACAAACATCGCGCCGAACATGGGCGCGAGGACAATAATAGCTGGAAGTTGACTACCCATCGACATTACCTCCCTTGAGTTGTTCGAGCAGCTCATTTTCCTCGAGCGTCCCGAATTCCTTGAAAATTCGTTGTGACAATGCCAGGGCCACCCCCAGCGTCGCGACTCCGACAACGATCGCCGTGAGCATGAGGACGTGCGGAAGCGGGTTGGCGATGAGGTCTGCGCTCACCGCATGCGCATCGGCATGATGCCCGTGTCCGTGATCATCGTGCGCTGCGTGAGTATCATCTGCTTTGTGATCAACCTTATGATCATCGCTCCCGTGTGGCGTCTCATGCACAGCAGCATGTTCCACGTGATCGTCATGATGAAGAATAGGAATCGACGCTCCGACTTTGACTCCGATAGAGACATAAAAAAGAATGATCGCCGTCTGGAAAATCGAAAGTCCGATCAACTTCTTGATGAAATTTTTTTTTGCGATAACGGCCCAGAGACCAATCATCATCAGGATCACATAAATCCAGTAATTGAAATGGTCGTGGACCGTGGTTTGAAAAAATTCTGCCATAATCTACACGATTTAGAGACCTGATTTCAGCGTGCCACGACTGGAGAGGTTGGCATAAATGGCGAACATAATTCCTGTCACAGTGAAGGCCACTCCGACCTCTACACCGAGCATGCTGTGAGACCGCGCCATCTCCGGACCGTCGGTTAGGAAAATTTTCTGCAGCACCCCGTAGTCCAGAAAGTCACTTCCAAGCACCTGACAAAGCACTCCAAATCCGGCGTAGATGAGAATTCCGACCGCAGCAAGAGTGAAGTAACTTTTCTCGCTGAACCGACTCAGCGCATTACCCAAATCGGTCGCCAATGCGATAATAATGAAACTCGCACCAAGTATCACACCGCCCTGGAATCCACCACCGGGACTATGGTGACCATGAGCGACGACATAGAGCGCAAAAAGTTGAATCACAGGTACGACGAGTCGAACAGTCGTCCCCACGATGATTCGGCTGTGGTCCCCATCGATGAAACGATCGCCCTGCGTGTGAGTTGGATTGGGCTCCAGGTCATCCTCGTCACGAAACACCCGAAGAATCGCGAAAATCGCCATTCCCGCAGCAAAGATGACCACCGTTTCAAACATCGTGTCATAACCTCGATAATCAGCGAGAACAGAGGTGACGAGGTTGGGAACCTTGGTATCACCGTAAGACTCAGTGATGTAGTATTGAGAAATCGATGGAGCACCGCCTTCAACGCCCGCACTGGCCGGTGAATGAGGATCACCGAACGCGGGGAAGTCGGCCGTTCCGTAGAGCAAAAGCGCTCCGGTAATGACGACAGCAAGTGTAGCTAAAACTTTAGTAATCATTAATCCGACGACCTCCTCCGAGTGTTATAAACCGTGGTAATAAAAAGAACCGCGCTGATTCCAGCTCCCACCGCAGCTTCGGTGAAAGCAACATCAACCGCTCCCATTTCAGCCCAAAGCAAACAGATCAAAAATCCGTAGATCCCAAAGATCATCGAAGCACTAAGGAGATCCTTTACATTCAAAGCAATCAACGCCGCAACGACGAGAAAGATAAGAATAACAATGTCAAAAGCGAAAATCACAACGTTAGAAAATCCAGGTTAATTAGCGTTTCGGAGCATCCTCCTCGAGATGATTGCTCCGGCCTTTAGCAATTTCGGGTTTCACTTTATCTTCCCACCCCGCATCCATGAGCGCGTGAGTGCTCGTCGGGCTCGTGATGAGAAAAAAAGTACTAATGGCAATGAGCTTGAGTATCACGAGGAGAATTATCCAGCTCTCGCTAAAGCTTTGAAAATCACGCAGTTGATAAACCGAAAACCCTAACAAAACCAGTAAACTCGAAAGGGTATCCCCTTTTCCTGCCGCATGCATCCGGGTGTAAAAGTCAGGAAACCTAACCACACCTACCGCCGCGCCGAGGAAGAAAATTAATCCTGCGAGAATGAGAATAACACTGAGGATAGTAAAAATCATTCCTTATGATTCTCCGGTTCAGGTTCATCAAACACGATCGGCCTTCCGCTGCCCGATTTCGTTTTGTGGAGGTAACGAGCCGCCGCGAGGGAGCCGGTAAAATTCAAGAGTGCGTAGGCTAGAGCGAAATCGACAAACATTTCGACCTGGACGAAAATTTGACCGATAACAACGAGGAGCACCGCTGTCTTCGTTCCGATGACATTTACCGCGACAATTCGGTCCAGCGCAGTGGGACCCACTGACATTCGCCACATCGCGGGAACCATAAGAAAAAGAATGGCGAGTCCCACTCCGATAAAGAAGGTGTTCGATTCCATTACGCTTCGCTGCCGGCGGCATCCACGTTTGATTTTGAACCTTCGAAAATGTGACCGATTCGCCGGTCCATTTCTCCATCCAATCCCTTGGCGGCAAAATCGTTGATAGCGTGGATGTAAAAAGTGTCGCCGAGAATCTTAATCGTCACCGTTCCTGGCGTCAGCGTTATCGAATTCGCTAGGAGAAACTTCTCGAAGTCCGTTTTTAATTCCGTCTTGTAACGAACAATCTGAGGCTGTCGAAGGTCCGCGCTGCCAAAGGCGACTTTGAGCAAGTGCAGGTTTGCCAGAACGATCTGCCATAGCAGCCAAAAGAGGTAGACCGATATGCGCGCGGCCTGGCGGAGGCGATCCCGCACACCGATCTCACGATCATCAAAAAGCAGATCGGAGGACATCCAGGTTACGAGACCGCAGGAAATCAACCCGAGAGTAAGGTGGAATCCATCAAGCAACCCCGAGAAGATAACCCATATCACCATGAGCAATCCAAAAACGATTGCGCGGTAGAGAGTTAAGTTGGTGGTTTCTTTTTCCATCGAGGGGAGTTAATGACAGGACTGCTCGGGAGCAACATTCAGGGCTATTGTCAATTTCCCTAATCAAAAAACCGTGCTTTGTTACTCTTGTACGAAGAAATGACCGAGGACAGAAAAATCGCCTCGCTTTTTGCAGGGGCTTGTATTTTAGCGATTTGGAGTGGCCAGATCATGGCGCAGGACAATCGTGTCGAAGCTCCTAGGGTTCCGCCGACTCCAACTACTCCGGTGCCACAAGCTGCACCACAGCCGACCAACCCGGCCCTTCGAGAGGTTACCGCCCCGAACACGCAGCCCCCACCTGCCCCGGGACAGGGATTCTCATCGACTCCTCAAATGGGACCGATCCCTCAGGCGAACGGCTTCGCGACTCAGGGCGGGCTCCCGGGAAGTCCTGTGAATGGCCCGCAAATGCCGACTGTGATTCCGAAAGGCATGACCTCTGCCCTCCCGACCAACCTGCCCGCCGGCACCACCGTTTCCCCTGAGCGAATTGATTCCCATATCATGGAAACGGTTCGCCCTGAGAGAGTTAAGGTCTACCCGGACGATCCCGAAAGCGCGTGGTGGGAGATCAATCCTCACTTCGCCTTTGACCGGGCCCAGCGAGAACAAAAGCCGCTCCTGCTGCTGTTTACCGGAATCTGGAATGCGCAGGCAATGAGCCTTTCTCAGGAGGTATTTTCCACGAGAAGCTTCAATGAATACGTGAAAGAAAATCTCGTGATCTGCTACCTGAGCTACGAGAAAAACTACACCGACACCCACGAAGCGCTCCGGGCGATCAAGGAAAAGTTCAAAGTAAGAGGCTATCCCAATATCGTTATCTTCAATCCCAACGGGGAAGTCGAGCGGGGCATTCGAGGCTACCGCACCGGTCGCCCTGTTGATTACTTCAACGAGCTCAAGTCAATTACCAGCCCGGTCATCGAATCGATCAAAGTCCAAAAAGCAGCCAAAGTGCGAGAAGGCTACCGGGATTGGTCTAACTACCTCGGAAAAGAAATTTTCGCTCGCTTTGTGCAGCAGGACCAAACCTATGTGCAGCTAAAAGATCTCTCCGGAACGAGATGGGCGTTTAAAATCAACGATCTGGCTCCGACCGATCAAAAGTTAGTGGAGTCTTTTCCACCCGTGGCTAAGATCGTTTTGCCCACTGAATAATTTGTTATTCCACCTCATATTCTCTCGAAAATGAAGCGTTTCATCCTCCCATTCATCACTCTTGTCGGCATTCTGTGCGCGGCAGGCTTCTCTTACCTCGCGCTGATCGATCAGGAAAGCCGCTACGATATTTTTGATCTCCTTCGGGGCCGCACCCTCACCGCAGTGATTGGTGTGGGAACACCCGTCCTCGCTCAGAGCTCACCTGATAAGCCACTTCTTCGCGCCGTTCCGCTGAAACTCAATGACACCCGAGTGCTGGAGGAGGTGAATTTGGCCCTTTCCGATCTCACCGATGCGGTGGTCCCTTCCGTCGTCAGTATCGACACGACCACCAGCGTGAACGTTTCACGAGTCGTGCCCGCAGACCCCTTTGGATTTTTTGGGTATCGCCAAAATCAGAAATATGATTCTCCGGGACTCGGCTCAGGAGTGATCGTCACTGAACAGGGCCACATCGTGACCAATCATCACGTTGTCGCCGGGGTCGATGCCATCAAGGTCAAAACGCACGATGGAAGTGTCTACGACGCCGAATGGGTCGGCAGCGATCCCAACGTTGACGTCGCTGTGCTTCAGCTCAAAGCACCGGAAGGCGCAACGCTTCCGAAATTCCGTCCGCTCGGTTTCGCAGACTCCGACACCGTGCGCGTAGGCGAAATGGTGCTCGCAGTCGGTAACCCGTTTGGACTCAGCGAGTCGGTCACGCGTGGAATCATCAGCGCCAAGCAACGTGAACTCAGTGATGGATCGAACGAATATTTCCAGGTCGATGCCGTCATTAACCCGGGTAACTCAGGAGGACCACTTGTGAATGTGAAAGGCGAAATCATCGGGATCAACGTCGCCATTTTCACCGGCCAGCAGGATGTCCGCGTCTGGCAGGGTATTGGTCTCGCCATTCCCTCCAACGAAGTCCGCGAGGTGTTCGAAGCAATTGCCCTCGGGAAGCCGCTCATCCGGGGCTACCTCGGACTTGATGTTGGCAACATCACCCGGAACTACGCCATCGCCCTCGGCCTCAATAGCACTCAGGGAGCGCTCATCACGAATATCGTAAAGGGCTCCCCCGCTGAAGAAGCCGGCCTCAAGCCTGGTGATGCGATTCTGAAATTCGACGAAAAAGCCGTGAAAACGGCCGAGGACGCCCTCTCACGGATTCGTAACATGAAATCCGGCGAGGTAGGCACCATCACCGTGATCCGAAAAGGCGAAGCACTCGAGACCTCAGTGAAAGCGATCGCCAAATCAGACACGAACACCTTAAAGCTGCGTTCTGACATCTCAGCCACTGGTCAATCCATCGCCGAGGCATTGGGAATTTCCGTCACCAATCTTACCTCTCAACAACGGGTCGCGCTTGGCCTGACCGAAGCCGATCCTGCGATCGTGATCTCGGAAGTAAAACCAAACTCGCAAGCCGCGCAGCGCTTTGCTCCCGGGGACCTCATTCACCGGATCAACCAGGATCCCATCACTGAAGTTGCCACCTTCTACGATCTCCTCGGCTCCCTTCCGCAGGGTAAAACCACGGTGATGATCCTAAGTCGCGATGGCCGGGTCATTCAGGCGTTCCTGAATCCCTAAAACTTCCGAAGCGGGCTTTTTTTCCCGCTACTGATAATGAGGTCGTTGTCCTACAAGGAGTTCTGTGGGGAGCGGGAGAGATTTCAAGCCAGCGTCGCGCAAACCCCGGAAATCGCCGAGTTTTGTTCCGGTGCCATTTGGCAACAGGCAGCGCACGACGCGCTGCACCGCACCGATGAAGAGGCGAATCATCTCATCATTGAGGATGATGACCAGTGGCTGGCTTTCGTCGAACGGGATCAGCCGCGAATCTTTTTCCCCCTCGAATCAGCCTGGATGTTTGGCTGCCCACTCATTGGTGACCCTGCCCGTGCTGTCGCGCTCCTCCGGAAAATGCCAAAAACCTATACTCCGGGGCCGGTCGGCTTCTGCATCGGAGGAATCAGGAAAGAAGGCCAGCTGCATCGCGAACTCGAGGCGATACGCTCGGAGACAATTCAGTTTGAGGTGTTCCCGACAACTGATTGCATGATGATTGATCTGGCGGGCGGGATTGATCCCTGGCTTCAACGGCGGTCGAAAAAATTTCGCAAGAGCCTTCGGCAAAACGCCGGGCTTAGCGGGCTGCAGATAGATGACGCCAACCGACTCGAACCCGATGCACTGATAGCGCGCATCATCCGGTTGCAGGAGCAAACCTACAAATGGCGCGAAGGAACGGACATCTTTCAAATGAAGGAGTATGCTGATTTCTACGAAGCAATCATTCGTCAGCTGCACGCATCGGGTGAGCTCCGCGTCCTCTTCGCGACGGAAAATAATGAGGATCTCGCCTACATCTTCGGAGGCATCTCAAACGAGATTTACCGGGGGTTTCAGATGAGCTACGTCGATTCTGCAAAAGACCGTGGAATCGGCAACGCCCTCCAAATCGAGAACATTACCCGCGTCGCCGCCGAAGGGGTGACCCGTTACGATCTCGGGATGCACTCTCCCTATAAAGAGCGCTGGGCCGACACTCGCGACGCGTATATCGGCGTCTTTGTGGTCTTGGCGTGAGCGCGGTCAGCGCACGACTTGAAAATGGGGCGACCCAAGGAGAGGCGTGCTTCTAGCCGCCTGATAAGACTCACGCCCGATTTGCATGAGCCGGATAAAATTCAAACACGCGTGGCCTTCTCTCGGAGTCTCCGCTGGCAGCAAGATGCAGCCACTCCTTGCCCACAAACCACTGCCGCTGTCACTCAGTGAGATTCCGCTTCAGAAAATCATCGACCGCCTCAACCGTTGGATCAAACCACTCGCGCATCACCCAAAAAGGATGAGGCGCCTGCGGCATCTGAACAAACTCATTCGCGATGCCGTGATGATCCAGAACCTTGCGAAATTTGGTGTAACGAACTTCCGGGCGATCCAATTCACCATCGATGAAAAGCATGGTCGGTGTCGCCGAACCCACGTAGGTCAGAGGCGAAGCCTCTTTGTAAAGCCGCCCATTCGACGACGGCGTCTCGCCCTGCATGAAATCGATGATCGCGTTGCCTTCCGGTTTATCAGCCGCCGCATTGAGCGCCTTAACCATCTGTGGATCCAGAAAATCCATCGGACCACACATCACAATCGCCGCCTGAACCTCGGAGGAGGCATCCTGATGCTCACCTTCTCCTTCAAACATTCCACTCCCGCCGGTGGCAGCAACAAACCCTGCGAGATACCCGCCGGCCGAGCCACCCATGCAAGAGATCCGATTCGGATCGATATTAAAACGCTTCGCGTGCTTCCGAGTCCAACGAATCGCCGACTTCGCATCATGAACCGCTGCGGGATAAGGAGCTTCACCGGAAAGCCGATACTCGGGCACGACACAAACATATCCCCGCTGAGCCAGAGCCTGCGCCAAAGGTGCAAACAGCGCCGGCCTTCCATTCTGCCAGCCGCCACCAAAATACATCACAATCGCCGGCGAGAGCCCCTCCTGCTTTTCGGGGCGGTAGAGATCCAAACTGAGCCGGCGACGCCTCTTCTCATCCACATAATTGAAAATGATAGACCCTTCATTGCGAACCCCTTCCGTCATATCCGGCAGGACCTTGCTACGATCAATCTTCTCCTTCTTGGACTCCTGAGCCTGAGCGAAAGCCCCCCAAATGAGAACCACCGAGCTGAAAACAAACCAATTTCGAATCATAGGACCTTCACTCAAACGGACAGCGGCGCGTATGGCAATTTTAAATTACTAGAATTTACATACTTATGAGCGACATTTATACCCCATGAGCCTGGATTTTAAACACTCTCTTACCCTCCTTGTCGTGCTCGTCAGCCTCAGCATGAGCGGATGCCGCAATCTGAAGGACACCTCCAAGGAGGAGGACAGTGCCAATCAGGCAGTCTTCGCCGCGATGGTAGCCGATTCCGAAGGGATGTCATCAGCCGAGGAAATTGCTGCGTACCATCATCACGAAGCCCTCGCTGAATTCGATCTCGACGATGACGATCAGATTTCGCTCAAGGAATGGCAAATCGCGAAACCCTCTGCGGCAGAGGATGCCCCACATTTCAAACGCCTCGATCAAAATGGCGACGGAAAAATCTCAGAAGAAGAAGGGGTCGCTCTCATCACAAGCAATGAGGATTTTAAAGCCGCCTTTGCAGCCCTGGACAAGAACGAAGATAAGCTCCTCACCTGGGAAGAATATGACGCGCGAGAGCCGGGGGCTCTCGTCGTTCCATTGTTTGGAGACGAAGAAGGTTAATGCAGGCAAGAGTGCCTGCATTAACTAAGAAACCCGCGATTTTCGGACCGGACACGAAAAAACCCTGTCATTCAACAGGGTTCAGTCACTGACCTAACAGGGCTAGGTCGAAAGTTTAATAGAAGCCTTTGCCTCTACGCAGAAGCTTTTGCGATGCTTGCAGCAGCGCGGGCCTTGTAACGATCAGCTCTTTTCTTGTGAAAAGCACCTTTCTTAGCGGCTTTGTCGGCAGCAGAGGAAAGTGCGACGTATGCCTCCTGAGCTGCTGCGTTGTCACCTGCTTCAACTGCAACAAGAATGCTCTTACGAGCCTCTTTGACGCGGTTTTTAAGCAGACGGTTACGCTGGGTCGCCGTCTTGGTTTGACGGACGCGTTTCAATGCTGATCTTGTATTGGCCATGCTAAAAGGTGTTTCGCTCTATACGAGGGCGCGGAACATACTCGCTTCCTCCAATCAGTCAAGGCCTAACTCTGCCGGCTCCGCCAGCTTCAGGTATCCCTCATCATAACCCGCTTCGCCAAGCACGTCATACCCGGTGCTGAAATCGCCCACTTGATTCCATACCGGCCTCGTTGCGGTAGGTCCGACCGCATTCATCACGAGCGGTGCGGCAGGCTGAGTGGGTAGCGGAACGGCACGAACCGCCGCGGCTGCTTCCTCAGCTTTCTTGGAATCACGCCAAAGCCCTTTTTGAACGACGAATACCTTCGAACCTTCCCCGACTTTCTTGTGTAAGTCGATCACATCCTTAGACTTCATCCGAACACAACCATAACTAGCGGGCCTCCCGATATCCTTTTCTGCCGCCGTTCCGTGAATGTAAATGCAGCGGGAATAAGTGTTCTTGTTCTTGGACTCGAGACCGTTCAGCCAGAGAATTCGTGAAACAATCGGGTCACGACCGGGAGAGTCCGGCTTCACGACTTCGCCCGTCCATTTCCGGCTCTTAAAGACAGCTCCGGCAGGTTTGCCATCGCCGATTTTCTCCGCGACTTCCATTTTTCCGACCGGAGTCCGGTAACTACCCTTTTCATTGCCGAGACCGAATTTTGAGGTCGAGACAGGATAAGTCTTGATCAGTTCGCCCTTGTGATACAGCGCCATCTTCTGCTGAGGCACGGAAATCTCCATGACGTTCAGGTCATCACGCTTAGCGCTGGACTGCACCGCGCAGCTGGTAGTGAGAAGTGAAATTCCGGCTAAAAACGCGATTCCACTCAATTGAGTAACATTTTTCAGGTTCATGGGATTTAGGTATATAACGGTAGACTTGGGTTTTCTATTAGAAGACCCCGTTACGATTCCCGATGAAACTGTGAAATTCCGAAAGTTGAGTGACAGAATTGAGATTACTCTCAGCTTTAATATCAACCCTTTTTAAGTAAATACAAATTTCTAGCAATCTTTTTTGGAGGAATTACGTTTTCAATCGTCTCAACTACGAGCCAACTGAGCATACCATGCCGAATTTCAAACACTTCCTGCAGTCCTTCCTGGCCCTTTCGCTATGGATTGCCCCCCTCACCCATGCTCAGGATATTCCTGATGAACTCCTCGAGGATGAGCATGTGCGCGAGGAATTCGGCATCAATCAATTCACGACGCCTTCGATCAAAAAGATTTTCAATGATCTCAACCGTCTGCGCCCGCTTCCCTACGAGGAATTGAAACGCCAGACGCCCACGAAAACGCCAACCGACCGAACCAAAGTCGCCCTGACCGTTGGCCTCCTCCTCGCCGATGGCTTTTTCGCGGTCGAAGCCGAGCAGTTTTACGATCTGGAACCAGTGGGTCGTTCACTTCTCGATCACGCGAAGGTGCTTGGTTCAGGGACCCGCGTTTCCAGCCGCCTAAAGAGCATGCTCGAAAAAGGAGCGCTCAGTGACTGGGAGGAACTCAAGAATGAACTCGCTCACACCCAGAAAGACGTCGAAAAGGAAATGGTAATGATCCGCGATGTCGATGCTGCGAACCTAATCAGCCTCGCTGGGTGGCTTCGAGCCTTTGAAATCGGATGCGCCGCCTCGCTGAATCCCTACGATCCTGAGAAGGCCGCGACGCTGGCGAGACCGGAGATCATCGAGTATTTTATTTTGAACCTCGAAACACTTGAACCAAGAATTCAGGGAAACGAGTTCGTGTCTGAGATCGGAGCCAAACTGGAGAACATCAAGGAGCGCGTCACGATTCCCAAACAGGAGATTTTGGTTGAAGAAGAAGTTCGCGAACTCCACGGTATCGTCGAAGCCCTCGTCGACAAAGCCTACGGCAGCGAGCGTCTCATCAAGTCAAGCGCCACAGCGATCAAAGAGACTCCCAACAATTCAGGGAAGCCCGCCGTGCGCGAGCCAACTGCAACTGGCGGCGTGATTTCCGGTGAGGTTCCTGAGTAAAAAAACGAAGAACTGTTTCCAGGAAATCGTTCCGCTGCGCTCACCCTTCCTCCGGAAGGAGATACTTCGCAGCCTGCTCGACGTCTTTGTCCCCACGTCCTGACAGATTCACAATGATAATCTGATCTTTGGACATTGTCGGGGCAACTTTATTGACGTAAGCGAGCGCATGTGAAGTTTCGAGCGCAGGAATAATTCCCTCCGTCTCGGAGAGCGCTTTGAAAGCCGCGAGCGCTTCATCATCCGTCGCGTAATCATATTCAACGCGACCCGAGTCCTGCAAAAAAGCATGCTCGGGTCCCACCGCCGCATAGTCGAGACCTGCGGAAACGGAGTGCGTTAATTCAATCTGACCATCATCGTCAGCGAGCAACCAGGTTTTCGTGCCTTGAAGCACACCAAGTTTACCACCCTGAAACCGGGCAGCATGTTCGCCGTGACGAATCCCGTGACCGCCAGCTTCGACGCCGACCATTTTGACGTCTTCATCTTCAAGGAAGGGATGAAATAATCCAATCGCGTTGCTGCCTCCGCCGACGCAGGCGACAAGCATATCAGGAAGGCGCTCCTCTTTGATCAGAATCTGCTTCCGGGCCTCCACTCCGATGACGCGGTGAAAATCCCGAACCATCATCGGATACGGGTGAGGCCCAAGAGCACTCCCCAAAATATAATGCGTCGACCGAACATTGGTAACCCAGTCACGAAGCGCCTCATTGACCGCCTCCTTCAACGTTTTCTGTCCTGCCTCAACTCCACGCACTTCAGCGCCGAGCAACCGCATACGCACCACATTGAGATGCTGCCGCTCCATGTCGATCGCCCCCATGTAGACAACACATTCCAGCCCGAATCGCGCTGCCACCGTGGCAGTCGCCACGCCGTGCTGTCCGGCCCCGGTCTCAGCGATGATACGTTTTTTCCCGAGCCGCTTCGCCAGCATTACCTGGCCGAGGGCATTATTGATCTTGTGAGCCCCGGTGTGCAAAAGGTCCTCTCGCTTGAGGTAAATTTTCGCTCCGCCCAGCTTCTCGCTCCACCGTTCCGCCGGATAGAGCGGAGTCTCGCGTCCGCAAAACTCAGAAAGGAGCCGGTTGAGTTCCGCCTGAAATTCCGGATCCGCTTTGGCTGCCTTGTATTCAGCAGTTAATTCGCCAAGAGCCTTCACCAGCGTCTCGGGAACAAAAGCGCCCCCGAAGGAACCGAAATGCCCATTCTCATCTGGAAGTGCCGCAGAAGTGGTTGCCGTCGTCATGTTCGTTGAATTTTCGATCAAAGTTACGCTTGGGGTCACGAGTTTGTTTTCAGGACTCGCTTTTTTCCCCTGCTGTGTATATTCGCTGCGTCAGAGGCTGCTGAGTGGTGGCAGGTGAAATCCGCCAGGGCCGGAAGGCAGCAACGGTAGCTTGTCCAACATTGCAGTAGTCCTCTGGCACTTTTCTTCCGCCTTTTCTTGCGGTCACTGGATCAGGCCGCTGCCGATCCAGTCACGTCAAATACCTCACGAGCATCGCTGACGACTCCAGTAATTGCCGCTGCCGCCACCATCACTGGTGACATTAAAATGGTTCGTCCGACCGGGCTTCCTTGGCGTCCTTTGAAGTTCCGGTTACTTGAGCTCGCGCAGAGTTGATCACCGATAAGCTTGTCGGGGTTCATCGCGAGGCACATCGAGCAACCTGCGTTTCGCCACTCAAAGCCAGCTTCGGTGAAAATCTTATCGATTCCCTCCTGCTTGCAAAGGACATCAACAATCTCGGATCCGGGAACGGCAATCGCGGTAACACCAGAGGCGACCTTGCGACCTTTGAGAAATTTGGCCGTCTCGCGGAAGTCAGAGAGACGTCCGTTCGTGCAACTTCCGATGAAACAAACATCAACCGGCGTTCCCGCAATCGGGGCGCCACC
Source organism: Verrucomicrobiales bacterium (assembly GCA_028047635.1). Lineage (GTDB taxonomy): Bacteria > Verrucomicrobiota > Verrucomicrobiia > Verrucomicrobiales > DEV007 > Arctic95D-9. The sequence continues at coordinate 17,415 of JAOFXR010000025.1, read as the reverse complement.
TTCGAGCTTCATGTATTCGAGTGCTTCCTCAATACTCTTGCGCTCAACATCATCCTTCGCATCGTCGACGCTCGGAATGTTCTCCGTCACGAAGACACCGTGATCCGGGGAAATCCCCCATGTCACGGAAGGCGCTACATCGGCCGCGTTAATGTTCACGACGTCGTCATAGACACAATCGGCATCGGAAGCGAGAGCAGACCAGTCAGCAACCGCTTTGTCCCAGGCCTCACCGGTGGGGGAGTAGGGACGATCCTTGAGATACTCAAAAGTCTTCTCATCGGGATTCACATAACCACAACGGGCGCCGCCCTCAATGGACATGTTGCAAACCGTCATGCGCTCTTCCATGGAGAAATTGTCAAAAAGGCTGCCACCGTATTCGTAAGCATAACCGATACCGCCTTTAGCCCCGAGGAGCTTGATGATGTGGAGAACAACATCCTTCGCGTAAACGCCGGGAGGAAGTTCGCCATCAACGTTGATGCGACGCACCTTAAACTTGCTCAACGCCATCGTCTGAGTCGCAAGAACGTCCCGAATCTGAGTCGTTCCGATTCCGAAAGCAATCGCACCGAACGCGCCGTGAGTCGCTGTGTGCGAGTCACCACAGGCAATCGTAGTTCCCGGCTGGGTGATCCCCTGCTCCGGCCCTACCACGTGCACAATCCCCTGACTACCGCTACCAATGTCGAAAAATTTAACATCAAACTCCTTACAATTATCACGGAGCGCTTTGATCATATCCTGAGCGAGACCATCTTCGAAGGGCTCAACCTGATTCTTCGTCGGAACGATGTGGTCGACCGTCGCGAAGGTCCGGTTTGGATATTTCACCTTCAGACCGAGATCGCGGAGCATGCCGAATGCCTGCGGACTTGTCACCTCGTGGATGAGGTGAGTACCGATAAGCAGCTGCGTTTGACCGTTCGACAATTGTTTGACGGCGTGTGCGTCCCAGACCTTTTCAAAGAGATTTTGACTCATATTCGCGTTCTTAAACGTTCTCTCGGAAACTAGCACAAGCTAAGACGGAGCGTTAATAGAAACTTCGGACTCTCTATGACGACCTGGAGCCGTTTGAAAAATTTCTTTTCCAAGTGGGAGCCGAAGACCGCACCCGCATAGAAGAGCGAATGGTTAAATATGCCGATGGACGATTCTTTCCTGCGCTCACCGCCGCGATGGATAATTTCGAAAAGGCAGCCGAGACCGCAGCAAAGGACGGAATCAAAAGTGAGTTTCGTAAGTTCTCTCACAACGGAGGCGCAGGTGGCACCTCCTTTATACTTGCCGATGCCATCCACCGACCACTTCGCATGTTGATGAAACCGATTGAAGAATCCGAGATCGAATTGAAGATCGAGGTCGATTCTACGGTTGAAGTGATTGGTGTAAAAAATCAAATTGTACAGGTAGTCGCGAACCTCGTCCACAATGCCGTGCAAGCAATGGAGTCGGTCGCAGGCAATGGACTCGGGCTTAGCATCTGCTATCGCATCATCGAAGCGCACGGGGGGACCATTCAGGTGGTCAGCACCCCGGACACCGGCACCACCTTCACTGTCAATCTGCGAAAAAAATGGTCTAATCTGGAACATAGTTAGAAATCCCGCCAACCACTTAAACCGCCCTTTATCTATGCACCCCTTGGCCCAAGCCATCGATACGATTGGCATACTCTATGTAGATGACGAAGAGAAAGCGCTGAAATATTTCACAGAAAGCTTTCAGGATATTGCTCCGATCTTTGTCGCCAAATCCGCAGCTGAAGGATTGGAAGTATTCCGTGAACACCAGGGAGAAATCGGAGTCGTTTTGAGCGACAAGAAGATGCCGGGATTGTCCGGAGTTGAGTTTCTGGAGAAAATAACAAGCATTGATGACCAACCCCTGCGCATTCTTGTAACTGCTTTTTCTGATTTGGATTCGGCCGTGGAGTATCTGAATGATGGACTTCTTTACTCTTACTTAACGAAGCCCTGGAATCCAGCGGATCTCGAAATTCGGCTTAAGAAATCATTGGATCGCTTCTGGATTACGAGAGAACGGAACAGGTTATTAAGAGAGCGGGCGGTGGCCTTCCAGGAAATGCTAATGGCTGAGAAGGCCGCCAGCATTGGCATATTATCCTCCGGATTAAATCACCATCTCCGCAACGCCCTCACGGTGGTCCGGGCCTTCTTCGACATGATTCCGATGCAGCTGCAGGAAGAAGCTAATGGCAAGCCGAGAGACGATTTCTTTTGGAGCGAATACTACGAGAAAGTCGAAGAGCAAATCGGAAGAATGATTTCGATCCTTTCCAATCTTTCCGACGGGGCCGGCGCAAGCAGCACCCATCACCCAGTGCTCCACATCAGAGATGGGATCAACTTCGCGGGAATTCTGGAGAGCACTTCTGAAAAAGAGCTCGAGACGAAACCTGATATCGAATTCAGCCTCTCTGCGGACGCTGATCTACACACCATTACCGCCGATCTGGAGAAAGTTTCGCGGATGGCGCACAGCATCATTAACGAAGCGGTAGCCAATGCCGGTCCATCAGGAAAGATCGAGCTGCAGGCGACCAATACCACGCTGGGCACGTCCGGAGCTGAAGCGATTCGAATCCGATGCATTGATAATGGCGAACTGATTCCGGAAAAAGAACGCACCCGGCTTTTCGATCCATTTCTCGTGCGCGCGGACAGGCCGGGCGAGTTAGGCTCCGACCTCGTTGCCTGCTACCTGTCGGCCTTTCAACACGGCGGCACGATCCAGGCGATCGCGACCAAAGATCATCGCAACATGATTGAGCTGACTCTGCCAGTGATTCCCGTGGCACCAGCCGGAGGAGAGATTTTTACCCGCCTCATTCAAGACTCAAGACACGATCAAGAAAGCGAATCCGACCTCAGCCTCGTAAAACAGACTACTTCAACTCCCGCGCAAGAAAGGGAGCGGTGCGGCTTTCCGCTACTTTGATCACCTCTTCGGGAGTTCCCGCCGCGACCACTTCTCCCCCATCGGCACCGGCCTCGGGGCCAATGTCGATGAGGTAGTCCGCCTCAGCCATAATTTCGAGACTGTGCTCGATCACGACGACGGTGTGACCATCATCGACTAACCGATGCATCACTTCGAGCAGTCGCTTCACATCCGCATGATGAAGACCAATGCTGGGCTCCTCGATGAGATAAAGATTCGATTTCGGCTGACGATTTTGACGCAACCTCGCATTGTTCGCTCGCCCGATTCCACGAGTGAGTTCCGTCACCAACTTGATACGCTGCGCTTCTCCACCAGATAAACTCGGGCTTGCCTGCCCGAGCCGCAGATAGCCAAGCCCCGTCTCATTCATGAGCCCAAGGGTTCGCGAGATCTTGGGATGCCCTGAGAAAAACTCAGACGCCTCTTCGATCGACAGATCCATGACATCGCCGATCGACTTGCCATTGTACTCCACTTCCAGCGTCGGCGAGTTGTAGCGCCTTCCATTGCATTCCTCACACTCAACGTACGAAGTCGGAAGGAAGTTCATCTCGAGCTTGATGAGCCCGTTTCCTTTGCATGCCTCGCAGCGACCACCTTCAGTGTTGAAAGAAAAACGGGACGCGGTGTATCCTCTCGCCCGGGAGTCAGGCAACTGGGCGAACGACTTTCGAATTTCATCAAACACCTTCACGTAAGTAGCGGGGGTGGATCGCGAGGTTTTTCCAATCGGAGACTGATCCACCTCGTAGATCGCTTCCAGTTGATCGACACCTTCAATGCTTTTCCACGTCTTCGTGAAGACTTGCTTCTTAGCGCCCTTGGTCAGCTTCTTCAAAATCGAGTCGACTGCCGGTTTCAAGACACCCCGCATAAAACTCGACTTACCGGACCCCGAGATTCCGGAAAGTACCGTGAGGCGACCAATTGGAATGCGAATATCTACATTCTTGAGGTTGTTCGCGTTCGCTCCCTTGATGCGCAGCCACCCCTCCTTCCGACTCTTCGCAGGAAGCTTGCGACGTTTGCCACTCATGGGATGGCTCATCGGATTGGAAAAAGCATCGCGTGTCGGTGAACTTCCCGCGCCTGATTTCGAATCAAAAAGCGTCTTCGGATCGCCTTCCCATACCACCTCGCCTCCGTATTGACCTGCTCCCGGACCGAGGTCGATGAGATGATCAGCGCGGCGAATCGTTTCTTCATCGTGCTCAACGACCACGAGCGAATTACCCTTCGTTTTCAATTCCACAAGGGTATCGAGCAAGTTGTCATTATCGCGCGGGTGCAGTCCAATCGTCGGCTCATCAAGCACATAAAGCACACCGCGCAGGTTGGAACCGAGCTGAGCTGACAAACGAATTCGCTGGCTCTCACCGCCACTAAGTGTCGTCGCGGAACGATCCAACTGCAGATAGCCCAGGCCCACTTCCTCCATGAAATGAAGCCGCTGTGAAATCTCGGGGGTGATATCTCTCGCGATGAGAGAACTCTGCTTATCAAAATCAAACGTGGCAATCACCTCCTTCGCTTCCGATACCGAAAGCGATGCGATCTCATTAATCGCATGTTTACCAATACGGACAAAGCGAGCCACTTCATTAAGCCGGGCGCCTTCGCATTCAGGACAGGGCTCCAGTTCCGCGGGATTCCGCGAACGGGATCGGCGAAACTCCTCCCGCAACTCGGCATCGAGCTGTGATTCCGCATCACGCTCATCTGAGGTCGACGGTCGCTTTTCAACCGTCCCGTAGCCCCGGCAGCAAGCACACCACCCGTGCGGGGAATTGTAAGAGAAAAGACGCGGGTCAAGCTCCTCAAAGGACCGTCCCGTTTCAGGATCACAACGTTCCGTGTTCATGACACGAATGTGATTTTTCGAGTCGAAGAACCTCAGCGTCCGCTTCCCTATCTTGAGAGCACGCTCGACAATATCAGCCGTCTCTTCGGGCGGTGTATCCTTTTTGATCTCACCCACAATCACATCAATGGTGTGCTCTTTAAAACGTTCGAGACGCTGAAAATCCGCGACCTGAACGAGTTGGTTATCGACTAACAAAGTCTCGAACCCCTGCCGTCCGGCCCAGTCAGCGACCTCCGTGTGAAATCCTTTTCGCGCTTTCACGAGAGGCGCCATGACCCGAACGAGCTTCTTATCTTTCGCCGCTTCCGCTCGAATCTTGCTCACAATCGCAGAGACACTTTGAGCCTCTACCGGATTGCCTGTGTCGGGCGAGTATTGCAATCCGACCTTCGCATAGAGCAGTCGAAGAAAATGCCATACCTCCGTCACGGTTGCGACCGTCGACTTCCCCCCTCCGCGCGAAATACGTTGCTCAATCGCCACAGTGGGAGGCAATCCCGTGATCACATCCAGATCGGGCCGCTCCATCTGCTCGACGAACTGACGCGCATAAGTAGACATGCTATCGAGAAAACGACGTTGCCCTTCTGCAAAAAGAATATCAAAAGCAAGCGTCGATTTTCCGGACCCACTCAGCCCTGTCACGACCACAAATTTCTCACGAGGAATCGTGACATCGATATTTTTGAGATTGTTCTCTCTCGCCCCGTAAAGTTCGATCGCATTATCCGCGAGCTTCACCTCGTAGAGAACCGGATCAGCCTTCTCGGCTATCTTGAGCTGATTTCGCACCACTGACAGCTTCGGCGTGAGCAATTGCTTCAGATAATTTCCAGTGTGTGACTTCTTCGCATTGAGAAGATCTTCAGGAGTTCCCTTGAATACAATCTCACCGCCATCGACACCCGCCTCCGGCCCGAGATCGATGATGTGGTCAGCACACTTAATCACATCAAGATTGTGCTCAATAACGACGACCGATTCTCCTGCATCGACGAGTCGTTCAAACATCTTCAGCAGCATTCCCGTATCATCAAAATGAAGCCCCGTCGTAGGCTCATCAAAAATCAGAAGCGTTGTCTTTTCATCTTTCGGCGCCCGTTTCGGCTTCGAAAGCAAATGCCCTACAAGCTTGAGTCGCTGGCTTTCACCACCGGAGAGCGTGTTGAGCGGCTGTCCGAGGCGAAGGTAACCGAGGCCCACTTCCGCAAGCAACTGAAGTCCCGTAACCACTTTGGCCGCCTTGCGATCTTCCACCGCGAGATAGAATTCAATCGCCTCGGTGACGGTCATTGAGAGAATCTCCTGAATCGACTTGCCTTCAAAGTGTATCTCAAGCGCCTCAGGCGTGTATCGTTTCCCCTCGCACTCCGGACAGGTTACGTAGAGATCGCTGAGAAATTGCATCTCCACTTTCTCGTAACCATTTCCCGAGCACCGACCGCATCTTCCCGCTCCGCTGTTGAACGAAAGATAACCCGGCGTGATTCCCCGCGACTTTCCGTCGGGCGCCTCAGCGAAAAGTTTTCGAATCGACTCAAAAATCCCTGTATAAACCGCCGGAGTCGAACGCGGCGTCCTCGCGAGTGGCGCCTGATCCACCATCACCACTTCACGCACCTTGGAAGCCCCACTGATGCTTTTGCACTGGCCCAATTCCATATCGGACCCGGCGAGTCCGAGTGCCTCCTGCAAATTCCCGTAAAGAACCGAGTGAATCAAAGTGGACTTTCCTGATCCGGAAACACCCGTGACACAGCAGAATACGCCGAGAGGGATTTCCGCATTGATCTTTTTGAGATTATTTTGCGCGGCCCGTTTGATCTTGAGCCATTGCTTTGGCTTTCGGCGTCTCGCCGGAACCGGTATTTCTTTCTTTCCCGACAAATACTCCAGCGTGAGTGCACGGGGATGATCCGCGAACTGTTTCTTTGCTGCCGCCGCAGTGGCAAGGCCAGCCCCCTCAAAAACAAGCTCGCCCCCGTTTTCCCCGCGTCCCGGCCCAATGTCGACGAGATGATCCGCCGCACGAATCACCGCTTCTTCGTGTTCAACGACGACCAGCGTATTCCCGAGATCGCGGAGTCGCTGCATCACCCCGATCAATTTGCCAACGTCACGCGGATGCAATCCGACGGTTGGCTCATCGAGAACAAATAGTGTATTTGTCAGGCTCGCTCCGAGGCAGGTCGTCAAATTCACCCGCTCGGTCTCTCCACCCGAAAGGGTTCGTGTCGGACGGTCGAGATTCAAATAACCAAGGCCGACTTCCTGCAAGTAACCGAGGCGATTACTCACTTCTTCGTACAACATCGTCGCGGTCTTATCTTTAGTATTAACCGTGATCGCTTTGAAAAACGTGGCGACATCATCAATCGAAAGCTGCCAGAGATCGGGAAGCGTTTTATCAGCAATTCGGAAATTGAGTGCCTCCGGCTTCAATCGCGTTCCCTTGCAGGTCTTACACTTCGTGTAGCTGCGGTAACGGCTCAGGAAAACACGCACGTGCATCTTGTAGGCACGTGACTCCAGCCAATCGAAGAATCCCGTCACACCATACCAGGTTCCGCGCTGCCAGGCCTCTTCAGGATCCGACCCGTCGCCCTCCATGAGCCATTTCTGATCCTCTGGATCCATCTCGTCGAAAGGCGTGATAAGACTGAGCCCCCGCGCCCGCGCGCAGCGCTCGAGGTCCTCTTCGCATTCATAGTGTGCATCGCCTTGAAACGCCCGCACGAGTCCTTCCGCGATCGAAAGCGACTTATCGGGAAGCGCTTTATCCACATCAATCCCGATCACCTTCCCGAACCCTTTGCACATCGGGCACGCCCCAAGTGGATGATTAAAACTGAACAGTCCCGGCGTCGGCGCCTTTAGCTCAGTTCCCGTTTCCGGGTTCAGCCAACCACGTGAAAAGCCCGCTCGCTCGCCACTTTCAGGATCCACCACCGTGACGGTGCCTTTCCCCAAATCAAGGGCCCGCTCCAACGCCTCAAGAAAACGTGAACGTCGTGCCGGGGCAACCCGATCCTGAATCACATCGACCTTAGCCGGCAGCGTCTTACGATGATAGTCATCTGGCGAATCGACCCGATAGGGTTTTCCAAATAGCCAGACACGGAGATAGCCTTGTTGCTGAAGAAACTCGAAAAAATCCGCGACCTTGGTTTTCGCGGGCGCTTCCACCGAAAAGAGAATGAGCAGCGCATCGTCCTTCCCAAAACGCTCCTTCGACTTTTTCAAAATGGACTCAGGAGTGTCCGGCGAAATCTCTTCGCCCGTGACAGGATCGAATCCCCGGGCGAGTCGTGGAAAAAGCAGCTTCAGGTAGTCATTGATCTCCGTGATCGTTCCGACCGTTGAGCGTGTTGATTTAACCGCATTCTGCTGTTCGATCGCGATCGCAGGAGGAATCCCCTTAATCGAATCGACCTGAGGCTTGTCCATCCGGTCAAAGAACTGCCTCGTGTAGGGCGAAAAGGTCTCCACATAACGGCGCTGCCCCTCTGCGTAGAGGGTTTGGAAGGCCAAGCTCGATTTTCCTGAACCGCTCGGGCCGGTCACTACGGTGAGTTTCCCGATCGGAATATCGAGATCGATTCCCTTGAGATTATTTTGCCGAACGCCTTTGAGTTCGATCACCTTGTCGGTTCCGGAGTTTGTCTTTTTCTTCGCCATCGTCTCTGCGCCCAGAGGTTACGCACGGAAATAAAAATCGCACGAGAGAAAGCACCATTTGAGATGAAAGCCGCCCGCGTACGCCCTTCGATACCTGAACGCTCATAGAGCGAAGTCACGGCCTTCACCTACAAATAGCGCCTGCGCTATAGCCGCTTCCCGTGGGAGCGGACGGCATGCTCTCTAATGCCCGAATTCGCGCCGATACCGCGCAGGTCATGCAACAAAGCAAAATCCTCTTTCATCAGTTTCTATCCCCGGAAAAATGGGCCACCTTTCACCATGCAGATATTTTTCATGGGAATATTCCTCGTCGTCGCCTGTTCCACCGCATCTGCCCAGGAAGTCCTCGTCTTCCTCCGCGACAAAAGCATCGATGAAAGCAGTGGCATCGACAGCTCATACAAACGCCCTTCCGCGGTCTGGACTCACAACGATTCCGGAGGAAAAGATCGCGCCTATCTCGTTGATCTGACGACAGGAGAGACCGCAGGAAAAGTCGAAATCCAAAAGAGCGACAATCGCGATTGGGAAGACATCGCCACCTTTCGTATCAATGACTCCTCCTACTTGATGATTTGCGATGTGGGAGACAATTTGAAGAGGCGGAAGGATTACCAACTTTGCATCCTACCGGAACCCGCCTTCGACAAGTCTGTCGATTCCAGAAGGTCAGAGGACTGGCTCAACATTGAATTCACCTACGAGGATGGCCCACGGAATTGTGAGAGTGTCGCCGTCGATACGAAGGCTGGAAAAATTCTGATGATCGAGAAGATCTACCCGGAAGCACAAGGAACGCCAGGTATCTACGAGATTCCGCTTCCGACAGTGCTGGCGGGGCCGAAACAACTATTCGTCGCCAAGCGTATCGGCGAAATCGGCCTTAAGAACCTGACCGGAATGGATATTTCCGATGACGGTCAAAGTCTCGTTCTTCGTAACTATGCCCGAGCCTGGATTTACCGGAAGAAACCGAACCAATCCTGGGCCGAGACCCTCGAAGGAGACCTCCCGCCGGCGATCACTCTGCCCCTTCAGCCTCAAGGTGAAGGCATTTGCTTCTCTGGTGACGGAAAAACAATCCTACTCTCCAGTGAAAACGAGAAGCAGCCCATCTGGCGGGTTCCGATGCCTTGAGTGAGTTGGGTCCGGCGTGCACTTGAATTTCAAGAGCGGGCCTTGTCGTCGTTATATCGTCGACTTGCCCCTTTTCATAGGGAGTAGTGGGAAGACGATGCTAAAAGGCAGGCGCCCAATCACCTACCGCCCCCGCGCCGCCCTGTCGAGCCCTTCGCTGTAGACCCTGCGGCGCTCATCAGAACTCACGCCATTGTTTCGCATCTCCATGACCCGCCTCGCCAGCGCCTCCCGCTGCTGAGCAGAAATTTTATTCAGTTTCGCCATGACCTCCGGCGGCGGGGTCCCACGGTATCCGTCTCCGCGAAAACCTACCTTCGGATCTTTGCCCGCCTTGCGCGCGTCGTCGATTTGCTCCGTGCTCAGCGACCCACCCCCTCCACGTGAGCTTGCTCCTCCGGAACCACTGCCACGTTGCCTTTCGACTTTGGCATAGCGGATCGATACGACCTCTCCCCCCTTGACTTGAATTTTCGCGGTGAGCGATTCCAGATCCGTTTCATCCCCCCTTACCCCAACGAGCTGCCACCCGTCCGTATTCGCATTCTCCGAGACGACATACGATTGAGTTAGTTGGGAATCAAACAGCGTCGCGTAGACGTTACCCTCGATCCGGGCCATACCGGTGAGAACTATTGAATCAGAAAAATCAATCGACCGGCGAAAAGGCGAAGCCCCTTTCAACTCGGTGAAGCTGTCACCGCTCACTGGAAGCGGCAGATAACTATCCGAAGGAGCTCCAACCGCGTCATCGCAAAATACCGGTTCCGCTAACATACCTATTCCGCAGCTCGCAATCAAAGCAGCGAACCTGGTGGAAAATCGACAGCAAAATCGGAACAGCATTTCGAGGTATCTTGATGCAGATCCGCTCTTTTCTCAACTCGGTTCATACCCGGCAGGCTGTCAAAATCGTCTGCTCTTCCAACTCAATACGCTCGCGCAACCGGATCAGATTATTTCGCAGAACATACGTGCCCTCGAAACGCAGTTAAACGAAGGCGCCTGCGCATCACTTGAAGGTGAAGGCCGTGACTTCGCTCCCTGAACGCTCGGATATCCCAAATCATCCATCCGCGAACTCAACCCCGGATCAACTCTCACCAAAGGTTCCGGCTAACTCCACCGCAGCGGCTACTTCTTCCCTGCCTTCGCCTCAAGAATCCGGCGAATCCGTGTTTGGTTATCCGGATGAGTCGAAAACATATAGGCCCACGCGGGGAGAGTGTTCTTTTCTTCCAACACCTCGAAGAGCGCCTCGGCTCCTTTCGTCTCGCCATAAATCGCGAGGACACACTGCACTCCAAAATCGTCGGCGCCCGATTCCTGGCCTCGGGAATACTTTGCGGTCACTGAATTAGCCGCTCCCTGCGTCAGAAGATCGACTTCACCACCAAAGAGAATTTGCAGACAAATCCCAAATCCAAGATTTTGACCCAAACCACGAAGGTGGTCCCTCTGCACAAAATGACCAAGCTCATGAGCCAACACAAAAGCGATCGAGATCTCTTCATCCAGTGAATTGAGCAAACCTCGTGTCACCGCAATCTGACCACCGGGGATGGCGAAGGCGTTGGGTGCGAGTTCATCGAAGAAGATCAGCTTGTACTCGATTTTGGGAACGTCCTCATGCACCTTTAGCTTATCCAAAACCTCCTCGCAGAGCTCAAATTTGGCTTTCAACGAATCGGGAACCTCACCGCTGTTTTCAAAACTTCCCGAAACGGAAAACAACTCGTGTTCTTGCTCCGGCGAGAGCCTTTTCACGACCAATTCGGTCACCGCAAAAACCGCAAAATAAATCACCGTCAGCGCAACGATGCTGAGCGCGATCAGTGCCACGACCTCTTTCGCAATTCCACGATCTCCGCCACCGCTGCTCACCTCGGCCGCTTCGCCGAGATTCTTTTGGACAAATTTCACGGAGCGCTCTGGTAGCGAACGGCCGTTCCAAAAGCAAGAACCTCAACGCCACCGATACCCTTATTTCTTGTCTGAACAGAGGAAATATTCGACGTCATAATTCGTAAGTTGATGATGATATCGCAATCGGGAACTTGCTCCTTCAGCCGCAAAATTGCTTCCCGTTTCGCGCGGTCGAGCAAGCTTTGGTAGGACTGGACATTGCCACCGAAGATGTTGCGAAAGCTCGCGAGGAATTTTTTGAAGTAGTCGAGCGATACGACCACAGAGGCCGTAACGAGTTTTGATTCTGCCACCGTCACATCAGGATCAACCGAAACCGATGGCACGGCGGGAAGATGGTTAGTCAGAGTCTCCCGCTCGCGGATTGACTTAAAATGAGCCCGCTCCAAATAGCGGCCGATAAAGAAAGTGAATATCAGCAGGCAAATCGGAAACCCATAGGCTAACGAAAGCTCAATTAATTCGGCATTTTCCATATCGATGTGGATCAGCCCAACTGAACCGCGGTGCCGTAAACGTAAAGCTCCGCAGCCCCTTGAGTCACCGCCGAAGTGGAAAACCGGACATTGACGATCGCATTCGCGCCGAGAGACTCCGCTTGCTGCTTCATGCGATCGACCGATTGCTGACGCGCTTCCTCGAGTAACTCGGTGTAGCCCTTCAACTCACCTCCGACGAGGTTTTTAAAACTCGCCGCGATATCCCTCCCCACGTGTTTGGCGCGAACGGTGTTTCCTGAGACCAGTCCAAATTGAGCAACAATTTGGTATCCGGGAACGGTTTCGGTATTGGTAAGGATCATGATTCTCTAGTGAGAAGCTGACGGAAATCAGAGTGATACGCAAGCCAGTTTTCGGGTCAAGGCCCGATACTATTGCTGCCTTGCCTTGCAAGACCATTCACCTAGCCCTCAGATTCCGCTACCCCGCGAAATCCAACCTTTCCCCTACCCAAACAACATCATCTGCGGGTCATCATCGCCACTGGGCTTGTCATCTGTTGACTTGACCTTGGACGGCTTCTTCTTCGCCACCTTCTTTTTCGGCGGAGCCTTAGCCTCAACCTCCGGCACTTCCTCCGATGGCACAGCCTGAGCAGCGACATCACCCTCCAAGCCTGCCAAAATCTCTTTCGCGCGATTGATGATTGTGTCGGGCAGGCCTGCTAACCTCGCGACCTGAATACCGTAACTACGGTCTGCAGCACCGGCGATAATCTGCCTTAGAAAGATAATCTGATCGTTCCACTCGCGGACGGCGATGTTGTAATTGTTCACTCCCTCGCGGGCATCGGAGAGCTGCGTGAGTTCGTGATAGTGCGTCGCGAAGAGAGAGCGGCATTTCACCTTATCATGTAAATGTTCGACGACACTCCAGGCGATGGAGAGACCGTCGTAGGTCGCCGTGCCTCGGCCGATCTCGTCTAGAATAACCAAACTGCGTTCGCTCGCGTTGTTCGCGATGAGAGCGGTCTCGGTCATCTCGACCATGAAGGTGGATTGTCCTTTCGAAATATCATCGCTCGCACCGACGCGGGTGAAGATGCGATCAACGAGTCCGATCTCAGCGCTTTCGGCAGGAACGTAACTACCGATCTGAGCCAACAAAGTAATCAGAGCGACCTGACGAATGTAAGTAGACTTACCGGCCATGTTCGGTCCCGTGATGAGCATAAACCGATTCGAGACCGGATTCATCTCAGTGTCGTTGGGAACGAATTTTTCTTCACCTATATTTTGATCGAGGACGGGGTGACGTCCGTTTTTGATGACGAGATTTTGCGTCTCGTTGAGAAAAGGTCGGCAGTAGCCAAACAACCTCGCGATCTCAGCGAAGGAAGTGAGCACATCAATTTCGGCGAGGGCTGCTGCGGTTTGCTGAATCGCCTCGAGCGACTCGAGAACGGTCTCCCGCAGGTTGAGAAACTCGGCATACTCGAGCGACCTGAGACGCTCGTCGGCTCCGAGAATTTTGTTTTCCACCTCCTTGAGCTCGGGCGTGATGTAGCGCTCCGCGTTCGTCATCGTCTGCTTGCGCGTGTATTCGGGCGGGACTTTGTCGAGATGACTTTTCGTGATCTCGATGAAGTAACCAAAGACATTGTTGTATTTGATTTTCAGCGAAGTAATCCCCGTGCGCTCCTGCTCAGTCGACTGAAGGCGGGCGACCCACTGCTTTCCTTCGGTCGCGGCACTGCGTATCTCGTCGATCGCGGCGCTGTATCCCGTCGCGAAAATACCGCCGTCTTTCAAGGAGGCGGGTGGCTCTTCAGCGATCGCGTTTCCGAGCAAATCGACGAGTTCTGTGAAATCACCAAGCCGTCGTCCGAGCGCCTCTCCTAGCGCCCCACCACTGAGGGCTTCGACGTGTTCACGAATCGCCGGCACCTGCCGAAGCGACTGGGCAAGCGCTTTGAGATCACGCGCATTTCCTGATCCCTGACTGAGCCGGCTGATGGTGCGCTCAACATCGCGCACTCCCGAAAACGTTTCCCGAATCTGATTAAGAAGAAACGACTCGCGGATGAAGGCCTCGACCATGTCCTGACGCGACACGAGCACGTTGAGATCGCGAATCGGATGAAGGACCCAGTTGCGAAGCTTGCGCGCTCCCATCGGCGTCGAGGTGCGGTCAATCGCGCCGAGCAATGAGGATTTCACACCACCGGATCGGCTCGTGACGAGATCGAGATTCGCCTGACTCGATGCATCGATGAGCACGTATGAAGCCGTCTGATACGCCTGAAGGGTTCGCAAGTGCCCGACGCTGCGGCGGAGCTGCGTTTCCACATAATGTAAAATAGCTCCGGCAGCGCCAATCGCCGCGGTGAGGCCGGTGCAACCGAAGCCATCGAGGGACTGCACTTTAAAATGCTGCTTCAGAGTGTATTCCGCCTGATCGATCAGAAAGGTGTAGCCATCGTAATCCTGAGCATTGCGGAGCAGGTCAAAATCCCCTGCTTGCTCTTCGGAACAGAGCAGCTCGCTGGGACGGAGACGGGCGAGTTCATCTTCGAGTGCTTCGCGGTCGGAAAATTCAGTGAGGCGAAACTCACCCGTGGTGTGCTCGATGTAGGCGAGTCCGATTTTCCCTTTCACCTGAAAGACGGCCGCGAGGTAATTGGATTTTGCAGAATCGAGGAGATTGAGATCGTCGATCGTTCCGGCGCTGATGATCTGGCTGATGGCTCGCTCAACAATTTTACCGGGCTGAGGCTCCGTCGTTTGCTCAGCAAGGGCGACGCGCTTTCCCGCCTTGATCAGCTTGGCCATGTAGCCTTCCGCGGCATGATGCGGCACCCCGCACATAGGGATTCCGTTTCGCTTCGTGAGCGCCACGTTCAGGATCGGCGAAGCGATCTTGGCATCTTCGAGAAACATCTCGTAAAAGTCTCCAAGGCGATACAGGAGAAGGACATCATCGGGCAGCTCACGACGCATCGTCTGATACTGCTGCATCATCGGCGTGAGTTTCACCGGCTCGCTGTCTGTCTTCTTTTCCGCCATGGCTGCGTCGTTCCACCTTATGAGAACGGATCGATTCTTCAATCCCCAAAAATGCGATTTGCTGAGAGAAGACTTGGGCACTGCTATTTGTCCCAGGAAGAGGCGCAGAGACACAGAGCTTTCTTTTCAATTCCCTGCGGCTCCGCTACCGGGCAGTGAACACAGGGCTTGTGATGAGTTTTCGCACAAAGGCACTAAGCCACAAAGGGCTTTGAGTCTGCCCCGGCTATTCCGAAAAAAAACCGCAGAAGGCCCATGCAAATACCAGGAAATATCAATCCTTCATGCCTTTGTGGCTTCGTGCGAGCATCTCGACTGGCTGCCAAGACCTCTACAAAACCCATGAAATAGGTGCCCTTGGAATGGTAAACATCTTCCCTCTGCGGCTCTGCGTGAGAACATCTTAGCTGTTCAACCCGCGCCGCCACTCCCAGAAAACCTCCTCACGCGGGGCCATGTATTTTTCCAAATCCGCAAAGCTCACCGGCACATACTCACAGGCATCGACGCCGACGTCGCGAACGAGGTGCTTTTGATTCTTGGCATCCTCCTCCTGCAGTCGCCCGTGGACGTGACCATAGAGATGCCACGCTCCGTGAAAGGCTTTGTCCCAGCTCCGCATCGGGTAGTGATTCAGCCAGATCTTCTTCCCCTGCACTTTGATCATTCCCTGATCGATCACGTTGGAAAAAAGCCCGTCAAAACCAGGGGCATCGTGATTCCCCCGCACTAAATTGACCTCCCGACAGGCAATGCGTTCCCGATAGGCGGCAGCCTCTTCAACGGTCCCGAGGCAGAAATCGCCGAGAATCCAGAGAACATCGTCGGGAGCTACTCGCTCGTTAATCGCATCAATCAAGGCAGCGTCGTGACGGTCAATCGTTTCCCGCGATACTCGCGGCCCCGACCTCGTGCTTTCCCCTGCGCTAACCTTTTCGTCATCAGATAGATAAGGACGCTGGCAATACTTGATAATGTTGCCATGACCCAAATGAAGATCAGCGGTGAACCAGGTTTCAGACATAGGAGAGCGTGTTAGGGCAAACGAAAAACGAATCAGAAAAATCGATGATGCTCAAGTGGGCAATCGAAAAATCGAGGGGCATGCAGCATAGCATTGCAATCTGCATCGGCCTGTCGTTTGATGGGCGTCCCAATGCCCTCTTCCGCACAAAGTAGAGCAACGGGGTACTCCTTCACAAACGGATCGCTCTGTATTGTAAGGGATTCTCTAGAAGTGCGCATCACCGGTTGGCCCGTTCCGCAATCGGCGATGCGCCGGGGAACCCTTGTTCACGGACCTCAAGCGAAGTGGGACCCTTTTGTTCCCGAATTTCGCCTCGTCAATCCCTATCGACCGGCAAAAAAGCAAGTCGACCGAAAACGGAAAGACAAAGACCAGCTGACCTTTGATTTTTTCGACGAAACCTACGCCCCGGGTAAGGTCGAACCTGTCACTCCGGCTCAACGGAAAAAGCGAGCGCTCGACCAGTTCCGCTTTTCGCTTCCGAAAGCTGTCGCCCACGTCACCGAGCCGTTCCGGACTCATCAGTGGCCGCTACTGGTCTTCCTCGCCCATGACGAAGGAGCCCTCGATCTCGCCTCGAACAATCCGGCTCTCGCCTTTTTTCTTGCTCAGCGCCTGAGAAGCGACCGCAATCTGATTCAATCTCTTGGCTGCGGCCAAATGCGCCAAAGGGAGCTCCTCGATGTGCTCAAGCTGCCGTCTTCATCCAATGCAGTGAAGCTTTTCCGGAGAATCTCTCCCTCCTCTCTCAATGGAGACAATTGGCAGTCCATCATCGATTTACTGAAAACAGAACTCGATTCCCGAAAGCCGCGTCTCAATCACCTCCCGGCCATCAATTCAGGCGTCGTCGAAATCCTGCTCGATGAGAGCGCGTCCGATGCCGCGCTTCCATCACTTCTCATGGAGGTCGCGAAAGACCGGTCCGAAAACTACCGCGGTCGAATCGTTCACCTCATCACGAGCACGCTCCGAATGCAGGACGAAATGCGAGTGCGTAAAAAGTGCGCTCGATTCGGTTCGGTCGAACGGCTCCGAACGGTTCATGACGAAGTCTCCGAGCACTACCGGCGTCGCGCTCACCAACTGACCGAGGCATCGCAGCACGAGAGCGATCATTTTCGAAATCCGCCCATTCCCGGAATCGCCGGAAAAATCGAACCTGTCACCAGCGCGGCCCAGCTCGTCGATGAAGGTGAAGCCCAGGGAAACTGCGTCGCGAGCTATGCGTCGAAAGTACGGGACGGAAACATCTTTATTTACCGGATTCTTTCACCGGAGCGTTCAACGCTCTCGATTGTT
>JAOFXR010000024.1 GCA_028047635.1 Verrucomicrobiales bacterium | reverse complement strand
CCTGCGGCGAGGATTCCCACATGCCCGTTCCCGGCCTCGTGCATCGCTATCCCGATCGCGTTCTCTTTCTGGTTACGGATCGCTGTGCCTCATATTGCCGCTACTGTACCCGCAGCCGTGTCGTGAGCGGAGCCGGTGAGCAGGACCTCGAAACTGATTTCGAAGCCGCTTTCAACTACCTCGAGGAACACACTGAGGTCCGTGACGTCCTCCTTTCCGGCGGCGACCCTCTACTCTTCTCCGATGCCAAGCTGGAGAAAATCTTAAGCCGCCTCAGCCAAATCGAGCACATTGAATTCATCCGTATTGGCTCACGAGTTCCTATTTTTCTGCCCCAGCGAATCACACCGGAATTGTGCGAAATGCTGCAAAAGTATCACCCCCTCTTCATGAGTGTGCACGTGAACCATCCCCGCGAAATCACGACGGAGGTGAAGGAAGGTTTCGAACGTCTCGCCAATCACGGGATTCCCCTTGGCAATCAAAGCGTTCTCTTAAAGGACGTGAACGATGACGTCGAAATCATGAAAACCCTTGTCCACAAACTGCTCATGAGCAGAGTCCGTCCCTACTACCTCTATCAATTGGATCTGATTGAAGGTTCTTCCCATCTCCAGGCGGCCGTTACTAAAGGAATCGAAATCATCGAAGGCCTTCGCGGACACACTACCGGTTATGCCATTCCTCAGTTCGTGATCGATGCTCCCGGCGGCGGCGGCAAAGTGCCGATCAATCCGGACTATGTTCTGCAACGAAACAGCGAACGAGTCATGATTCGCAATTTCGAAGGCAAAACCTTCGAATACCCCGATCCGGCCGTCCAGCCGGATCCGGTTTTGGATTATTGATTTGTGGCACTTTCACGGTGCTGCCATCACTGGTCGGTATCGTGCATACTCCCTTCGGAGCATTGCGTATTTTCGGCTTGGATTTAGAAACTGCAGATCGTTGCCGGTGTTTTATGCGTCATGACTGCCGAGTTCTCTTTTTCGACTGTAACGCTCGCAGTAGCGATTCTCAGCACAGCCCTCATTTCTTTCGCGCAGGACACTCCACAGTTTGAAAAATTATTCGAACGCTGTGATTCAAATTCAGATGGGAAACTCACCCTTGCCGAGGCCGAAGCTACGGGAAGGAAAACAAACTGGCTAGCGCTTGCGGATACCAACAATGACGCAGCGGTCACCCTGGCTGAAGTCCGGGAACACTTCCGAAAGAAGGCAACACCCCCGGCTCCATCTGAAGGGCCGCTCGTAATTGAAAAGGAACTGCCAAAGAGCTCCCCCGTTTCACTTTCGGGATTAAAAAAAGCGGGCGCCTATTCAGCAGACCGGAACGGGGAGACGTTTCTTGTGATGAGCAATGGAAAGGTAATTTACGAACGATACGACGGGGGATGGGACTTCGACCGGCCACATCGCCTCGCGAGCGGAACGAAGAGTTTCTCCGCAGCACTGCTCGCCGCCGGGGCGAAAGACAATTTACTGAGTCTCGATGAACTGGTTTCCGATACCATCTCTGAGTGGAAGAAAGATGAGGATCTCTCAACGGTCACGATTCGCCAACTATTGAACCTCTCGTCCGGGATTCATCCGGGAAAAGTGGGAACTATTCCTGCCTACGCTGATACGTCAGAAGTAAACGCACTTTCTCCACCTGAAGAAAAATTTCGATACGGCCCGGCTGCATTCCAAGTCTTTGGAGAATTGCTCACTCAAAAATTAAAAGCGCGAGACGATCTCAATTTTGCCGACCCACTCGCTTACCTGGAAGCCCGCGTCTTCGAACCGATAGGATTGACGCACGGCCTTTGGCGACGCGATGAAAATGGAATGCCTCATTTACCTTCGGGTGCCCACCTCACCGCCCGCGAATGGGCAAAGTATGGCGAATTTCTCAGGCAGGGAGGATCCTGGGGAGGCAAACAACTAGTCGACCCCGAAGTTTTGAGCGAAGCAGTAATTCGCTCCAAGGTGAATCCCGACTATGGAATTTCTTTCTGGTTAGTCGAAAAAGGAGCCAATGCAATAGGCATTCCTCCGTGGGGTTCTGGTAGCTTCATGGCCGCTGGAGCTGGAAAACAGCGCCTCTACATTTTGCCCCAAAAAGGCATCGTTGTCGTTCGTCAGGGGGAAAGTCGGAAATTCGACGACGGGCAGTTTTTAAACGCGCTTTTCAGCAGCCCTGAGGAGTGAGTTGAGAAGTCCGACTCACAAAGTGAGTTCCTTCGTATCCCCCGAGCCGGCCGTTCAGCCGGACCCGATTTTGGATTACTGAGATTTCAGTGCGCCCTACTGCACCGAAAAATCGAGGATGATCTCCTTGTTCGCGAGTCTCAGTTCTTCGGTCGATGCAGGAACCACGCCTGATCCCCCGAGCATGACGACCCCGAGCCCGGAGAGAGACTCAATAAAATTGACTTTCCTGACGCCACGGCATTTTACGAGATTCAGCTGAGTGAGCTTTTCCAGCGAAGCTATCGCCGAGACGTCCGAGAGGTTCTCGCATCCGGTCAGGTCGAGTTGCTCGATCATCCCTCCCGCTTCAATTCCGGCGAGACTTTTCAATTGAGGGCAATGGGTAAAGCCTGCGTATTGCGAAATCCCCGGAGGAATTCCTTTGATCGAATGAAAATTCGGACAAGCCTCCAAATGAATTTCTTTCAGAGAAGTCATTCCGGAGAACGGCTCAAGGGTCGTCACGATCGATTGCCCCCCCATCCTCAGGACCCGCAAAGTGGGCAGCTTCCCGATCTCCGACAAATCAGTAAGCTCAACATTCCGTATATCGAGAACAATCAGCGAATTCAGCGCCGAGATGCCTTCCAGCTTCCCCAAACTCGTCGCATTCCCCACATCAAGATCCGTCAACTCCGTTAGCGAAGACAATCCGGTTAATGTTGTTAACGAGCCGCATCCATCCGCGTATAACTGCTTCAAGTTACTCAGGGACGAAACATCGAGAGACTCCACCTTTCGGCACCGGCTCAGAAACAAATCTTTGAGCTTGCTGAGCGATGACACCTCCACCGTTTCCAACGAAACACAGCCACTGAAATCAAGAATCTCGAGTGCAGGCATTCCCTGAATCGCAGAGGCATCGGAAAACAAAGCATTATCGACGAGCACTATCTCGTAAATAGAGGGGTGACGAGAAACGCCGGCGGCCGAGACCAGCGCAGGGCAATCAATCGCGATCAAAGACGTGAGCGAGGTGAGCTGCTCTATCCCTTTGAAATCCCTGAGGTTAGGAGCTCCCGTCAAATCGAGAATCGTCACATCCCCTGCTCGTTTTACGACTTGGGAAAACGCGACGAGATCTTCCAACCTCTCACTATCGCACCCGACATAGAAATCCCCTTCTGAAATGCTGACTTCCGCCTCATAGGTAGAAACCAACGCCTCGAGCGCATCGGCACGATCTCCCTTCTTCCAAATCACGAGGATGGCCAAAGTCGCCAGAAGCGAAAATAGAAATACGACAATGCGGGCGTAGCTTTTCATTCCTTATGGAACGGGAATGCGATCCAATATCGTAGCAATAATTTGCTCGCTCGTGATTTCTTCGGCCTCAGCTTCATAGCTCAGAAGAATTCGGTGACGCAACACATCGTAGACGAGGTCCTTTACATCCTGTGGCACGACATAGCCACGTCCTTGAAGAAAGGCATGCGCCTTGGCTGCCAAAGTGAGGTTGATCGTTCCCCGGGGAGAAGCTCCCGCACGAATCAGCGGAGTCAAAGCAGGCTCGACTTCACCGGGAAATCGGGTCGCATGAATGAGCCTGACAATGTAATCTTTCACTCCATCGTCTACGTAGACGTAGTTAACGAGATTCCGCCCCTCAATCACTTTCGCCGTCTCGACGACGGGCGAGGTTCTCGTTTTTGGTGCAGAAGTCGCCATGCGATCCAGAATCGAACGCTCCTCGGTAATCGTCGGATAATCGACAATCACCTTCACCAAAAATCGGTCAAGTTGCGCCTCGGGCAACTGGTAGGTGCCCTCCTGATCGATCGGGTTCTGTGTCGCCAGAACTAAGAACGGGTCAGGAAGCGGATAAGTCGTCTCCCCAATCGTCACCTGACGCTCCTGCATCGCCTCGAGCAACGCACTTTGAACCTTCGCCGGAGCACGGTTGATCTCGTCAGCAAGGATCAGGTTCGAGAAAACAGGCCCCAGTTTGGGGGAAAATTCATTCGACTGAGGGTTAAAAATCAAGGTTCCAATCAAATCCGCGGGGAGGAGATCAGGAGTGAACTGAATACGCTGAAAATCAGCCGACAAAGCCCCTGCCAACGAGTTGACGGTGAGGGTTTTGGCCAAACCGGGAACCCCTTCAAGAAGGACGTGTCCATTGGTGAGCAATCCAGTGAGGAGACGGTCCACGAGGGCATCCTGCCCCACGACAACGCTAGCCATTTCCTGCCTCACGGCGTCTACCCAAACAGATTGTCTCTGAATTTCCTCTGCCAGTTTAGTTGTGTCGACGTTGCTCATCTTATCGGCGGTAAATTCGACGGATTTTCACTCGGCGCAAGCTCGTACCGAAAAGGAATCACGCTGGCTCCGGATCTACGTCGGTCCCCGCGGTATCAGAAGGCTCATCCGATTCGCACTCGTCAGAAGAAGAAAACCTCGCTTCCACTGCCGCGCCAAGGCGACGCTCCCATATATAACGTCGAAACAAGACTTTAATTGAAGCGGTCAACGGAACTGCCAGCAAGGCACCAAGGAGGCCTCCCAGGAGCAATGACCAGAAGAGAACCGAGAAAATCACCGTGAGCGGATGCAGTCCAACCGAATCCCCGACGATCTTCGGTGCGGTGACGAGACCGTTGATTTGCTGAAGGATTACAAAAATGAGCAACACGATTACCGGGTAGGCCCAGGTATTGGGAAGCCAGGTCCACGCGTGAGTAAGCACTTCGACGTCTCCACCTTTTTTCGCCGCCTCAGCCGCATCGAAAACTTTATAAATGATCTTCTCATCCGTCCATGTTTCTTTCTTTTCACCAAGACCTTCCGTAACCGTCACTTTTGCGACTTGGCCATCGACGGGAGGAGAATCACCCTGCACGATCCCCACCTCCGTCGCGCTAAAATGCACAATCGCAATAATCAGCGCTGGAATCATCACCATCAGATTTCCGATGTAGGGAATCAGACCGAGAATCGCAAGAAAAACACCAATCAATAGCGCGTAGGGCAGCCCCAGGAGCGAAAGCGCGATCGCAACGAGCGCGCCGTCGATCAGGCTCACGACCATTTGCCCCCGGAAAAAAGAGATCACATAGCCATTCACTTCCGTGAGAGTCCCCACCACTTCATCTTTAAACTCCGAAGCTCTGAGCGGCAGATAATCGGCCCAGGTTTGCGAAATTTTATGCCCCTCCCGAAGGAAGTAATACAAATAAATCGGAACCATCAAAAGCCCCAGGACATAACCGAAAAAGCCAAAAGCCCCTCGCAACCGAAGCCAGACGCGCTTTCCAATATCAGCGGCGATGGTGGGCCCTTCCTCGGAAATCCATTTTACGCCGCGCTCCGAATATTCTTTTGCGACCCCATTATCAAATCGACCCTGAATCGAGATCAGGCCCTTCGCCACTTGCTCTGAAGCCTTTTCTTGATAGGTATCCCAATTACCATAAGCCTCCTTCGCTTGCCCGAACGAAGGCACAAAAACAGCAATCGCCAACACAATGATGAACACTAGAAAGCCGACGTAAACGCCCAGCATAGCGATATTGTGAGAAAGCCCGCGCTTTTCCAACCAATTGATCACCGGATCAAGCAAATAGGCAATAATCCCAGCCACGGCAAGCGGAACCAATACCACCTGAAGGTAGCTCAAAATGGTTCCCGACAGCATCACCGCCCCTACGGCGATAGCGCCGATCACAACGATAGACACCGCAGTGATCGCACTCCAAAGCGTTTTACGCTGAAACGCTGAAGGAATTGATTTTGAAGGTTTGTTTGCTTCTGAGTCCATATGCAATATCGCCAATTAGATCCCGAAGAATAGAGGAAGGGAAAAGCGATACCAGTGAAAACTTGGGCACTTTTTATACTGGCGACCTTTAGCCGGTCACAATCACCCCGAAACCTATTCTGAAGGTTTCTGAAAGAGTTTACGAAATGGTTTCAATGGTCGCAGAGGCTGAGTCTCGCCTCCAATTTCGGCATCTTCCTCCTGACTTCCAAAAAGCCCTTTGCCGATCATTTTCAATCCCTCAACAGGGGCAGTTGTCATCTCTGTGATGACCTGTGCCGGGACTCTCCCCAAGTTTGAAATATGCTTTGATCTCCACACCGGCTCTTTCCAGGTCCCCGAGCAGGAGTAGGTCAGTAACTCGCTCACCGGAGTCAGGATAGCGCTACTGAGCTGATCCCTTGTTTTTACGACCGCCTCAAAATCGACCCCTTTGTCAACGAGGGATAACTCTCCCACCGACTTCACCCGGAAGGTATTGGTCAAGGCCTCGAGGTCATCGGTTTTTACCACTCCATTTACAATCGTAAAAGTAGCACTGGCCTCTTTCGCGACATTATTTCCGTTTCTGTCGCCACTCCCATTGGAAATCACCTTGGAAAGCGGCCCCAGAAGTGGAATCGCGAAAAGATTTCCATTCACAATTCTTGCCGCGCCGGTTCCCTGCAAATTAGCAACCGTGCCTCCTCCTCCCGAAAATTGAAGACGGGCATCGAGAGTTCCCTTGGCTGCATCGACATCCCCGTAGAGTTTTGTAATCGCCTCAAGAGGGACACCCGTGACTTTTACGTCTCCGACGAAAGGTTTCTCGGCTGACCTGACATTCAGGGCATCAAAGCGGAGATCTAAGCTACCTCCAAAAACGCCCGCTCCGAACCTCGTTAAATTGACGTGACTCTTCTCGATGGAGATCTCGCCCGAGGGATGACTGAAATCGAGAGTCTTCCCGAGAAAGTCGTATTTTAAAGCGCCCCCTCCCGAAAACGACATTTCTAAAAAGTTATTCCTCGGATTCGACCCGACCTCCTCAGGGTGCCGCGCATCGAGAAGACCACTCAACCGGATCGTAGGTGATTCTGCGAACCGGTATCGAGTCAGGTGTCGAGCTAGTTTAGGACTGAAGGCCTGAGCCCCTTCAATAGGATTCACGGTTGAAACAACTCCCTTCACTTCCCACTGTTTGGTGGAAACATCACACTTGGCGAGTTCCGCGACGATCTTCCCCTCTTCTTTGGTTAATGCGATATCGCGGAACCAATGGGTGTCTCCGTCGGACTCCACTTCAGCCTCCATTTCAAGAAAGTCGACGCCGTTGAGGCTGAACTGGCGCAGATCAATTTCGCCATTGTGCTGCCAAGTGGCAGGCGACCAGGATGAGCCCTTTCCTGCGGCTGCAATATAGACATTCGAACGATCTCCAAAATTCCACACATCGATAAATTTCCGTCCCCGCTCCGTGAAGAAGGGTCTGAACACAAGCGGATCGAGAGTGATCTCTGTTTCATAGAGCAGAGTCTCGAGATCCCGGCCCGGCTCGTATTTCAAATTCAAGAACGCGACCCCGGTTTTGTGATCGAGCCGAAGATTCCGCAAATAAATACGCTCTCCTGAGAGACTGAATCCGAAATCAAGCCCGGAAAAAACAGTGCCACGAGTGACGAGACGCCCCGCTCGAAAGTCACCGGATACTTTTCCGGGAAATGAGATTACTCCCTTCTTTATCGCGCTCAAATCGATTTCCCCTGAAGCTTTGACTCCCGGTGGTTGGAAAAAAACTACTTCCCTCAAAAATTTGCTACTCGAAAACCAGGAAGCAAGGCCGATCAAGTCAGCAGAAGAATCGAAATCAAACTCAAGCAGTTCTGTGTCCTGCGACCACTGTCCGGTCAGTTCGAACTCACCGAACCGATCCCCGATCCGAAAGCGATCGATCACCGCCGTATTTTCGAAACCGTCATAGCGAGCAGCAACATCAAGTGACTCGAGCGAGTGTATATACCCCTTTTTCTTAACTTTTCCGGTTTGCAGGCTCACTTTGGCCGTCGTCGACGAAAGATCCCCTATCGCGCTGCTGAATTCAATGTTCAGAAGCGGCTTTTCGTCCTCAAATTCAAATCCCCTGAGCCATTGGGCGACCTTCATCAATTGGGAACGCCGCCGCAACATCTCATCGGGGTTGCTCTCTTTCGGTTCAGCCGCTCCCCGCAGAAGAGTCCCTTTCACCGACACGACAACGCCCTCGAATTCGGCTTCTGCTTTTAAAATTTCAATCACACTTTCAGTGATCACGATTCGGCCTGAGAGTCCGTCTACATTAATGCGACTACCCGACGGATTCTCGGGATCAATCGGAAGCGATAAACTGGCATCCTGCACATCCAGCGTCTTCACGAGAATCTCTTTGCTCAAAATATTACTAAGATCGACATCCAGATAAACATTATCGAGGATCGCAACCTCCTGTCGGCGTGCCTCATCCTCAAACAACTTCACGTCCTCAGCCACGAGCCCACGGAAAGCGCCGAGAGTTAATTTTCCAATCTCGACGTAGTAGCCACGTTTTTCGAACTCCACCTCAATAGCATCCCGCCAACTGCGAGTGAACCCCTGCTTACGAGCGTAGACAGCACCCCACACGATCAGGCAGGCAGCCAGGATACAGAGGGTCAAAAAGAGTCGACGAACAATACGCATGGTAATTTACAGAAAGAAACTAACGCCTCGGAGCCGATGATCAAGCATATCCAAAATGATGCCCGGTTTGGGAAAACGGTGCGCTTTCTCTGATTAAACGTTTGGAGAGGTCCCAACCTTGGAATAATCTCACTCCTTGTCGCCACGACTCCTTTAATCCTCCATGCGCATTATTGCAGGCAAAGCCGGAAGCATCCCGCTTCAAGTTCCCAAGTCTCTGACTCGTCCCACCACAGACCGGGTAAGAGAGTCCATTTTTTCGTCGCTGGGAGAACGTGTCATCGACGCAGCCGTTCTCGATCTCTTTGCCGGTTCGGGATCGCTGGGCATCGAAGCTCTTAGCAGGGGAGCCAAATCGGCCACCTTCGTCGACACCGCGCGCGATGCCTGCACGATCATCAATCAGAATTTGGAAAAGGCAAAGCTCACGGGAGGGACGACCCGTGGCAGCGATGTCCGCTCCTTTATCTCCAGCCGGGCCAGCGGTGAGTTCGACCTCATCTTCGCCGATCCGCCCTACGCCAGAGACGAGATCTCTGCCGCAATGGTAGAAGCGGTAGTTACGTCCGAATCGCTCTGCAGCAGCCTCTCAGACTCCGGGATCATGGTTTTGGAAACCCTCGCAAGAGCAGAACGTCCCGATTTAACCCTTTGGGAAGTGATAAGGGAAAAACGTTACGGGAAAACAAAGGTCTTCTTCCTCAGCGCTGCTAATTGAACCTCTGAAACCATGCCTCGTGCGCTCGTCTACCTGATCTACAACCTGCTTCTGCCTCCGGTACTGGCCCTCGGTCTGCCATCCTTTCTCATCAAAGGTATCCGTAGAGGAGGCCTCGCGCGAAACTTCAAACAGCGCTTTGGCATCTTTCGCAAGGAGACGCTGGAAAAATGGCAGGGAGCACGACCGATCTGGATCCACGCAGTCAGTGTGGGGGAAGCCTTTATCGCTTTCAAAATCATTGAAGAACTCCAGGCTCTTTCACCCACTCAACCCGTCGTCCTGAGCACCACTACAACAACGGGATTTGACCTTGCCGTCAAAAAAGAGTCCCCCAGCCTGACGGTGATTCATAATCCCGTCGACCTCCCGTTCATTACTTCGCGGGTCATTCAAAAAATTGATCCGCTCAAACTCGTCCTCGTCGAAGCCGAGATTTGGCCGAATCTGGTCAGGCAACTCTCGAGAAAACGAGTCCCTGTCCTACTCATCAATGCCCGCCTCTCTCCCCGATCGGAGAAACGCTATCTGAAGTTTCAAAGCGTAATTCACCCCGTATTCTCTCTCGTCAACGGAGCTACCGTTCCTTATCGGGCAGACGAACCAAGATGGGCGGCACTCGGAATTCCGGAGAATCGAATCACGGTGACCGGAAGCATCAAATTCGATGACCTCGACGTTTCGGGTACGAACGAGGTGCAAAAAGTGGGACTTCAGAAATGGCTTTACGCAGAAGGCTTCCCCGAGAATGCACGAGTACTACTTGCCGGAAGCACCCACCCAGGCGAAGAAAAGTATATCGCGGAGATCGCTCGTGAACTCCAGAGCAAGATTTCGAATTTCGCCTTAATCATCGTTCCCCGTCATGCGGAGCGAGGCGAAGAAATAGCCAATGATCTGCGCGCCTCAGGTTTTGCACCGGTCCTCAAACACACTAGCAAAGAGCAAGCTGACGAATCAATGCCGGAAGATTCTATGCCGGTTTGGATCGCCAATACCACGGGAGAACTGAGAAGCTGGTATCACCTCGCTGAAGTAGTCGTCATCGGAAAAAGTTTTCTGGGTCGTGGTGGTCAGAACCCGGTTGAGCCAGTGCTTGCCGGCAAGCCTACCGTGGTAGGCCCCAGTATGGAAAACTTCACTAACGTGATCAACGACCTGCTTGCGATCGAAGGAATTAAGCAAGTTCAGGGACGCGGGGAACTTCTCACCGCTCTTTCCGAACTCTTTAACTCTCCTGAATCCGGAAAGACGATGGCAGAGCGAGGCATCGAAGCAATGGGACTTCACCGAGGGGCGACCAAAGAAAACGCAACCTTCATCCTTGAGTTTGAAGAATCTGCTACTGGACACGACCGCGCAAACCCTTCAACGTGAAGCCGCGTGTGCCCCCTTTCACTGCGCTTCTGCAATGCCCATTATTTCCGAAATATCTCAATACTGGTGGCTGTTTCTCGGTGCCTACCTCGCAGGGGCCACTCCCTTCGGCTACCTTGCGGGGAAAATGAAGGGAATCGATATTCGAGAGCACGGAAGCGGAAACATCGGTGCCACGAATGTCTCCCGGACTCTCGGAAAGCCCATCGGCGTTACCGTCTTCCTATTTGACGTTCTCAAAGGACTCTTTCCCGTCGTGGTCTCTCAAGCAGTCTCGGACAATTCGCTTGTCCATGTGGTGACTACGATTGCAACGATCCTCGGTCACAACTATACTTTTTGGCTCGGATTCAAAGGTGGAAAAGGCATCGCAACGACGCTCGGTGCAGCGCTCCCCATCATGCCCTTCGCGATGATATCGGCGCTTCTGGTGTGGATTATCACCGTCAAGGTTTCGCGCTATGTTTCCCTCGCTTCCATCGCTGCTGCGCTCACAATCCCTACCGTGATCGTCATCAGGGGACTCATCCAACACCATCTGGATTTTGTTATTTTAGGACTGGGACTGTTTGTTTGTGTTCTCGCAATATGGAAACACAGGAGCAACATTGGACGTCTTCGCCGCGGGGAGGAGCTTAAGGTCGGCAGTCAAAAACCTTCGTAAATTAAGAGAAATATGATCAGGGAAGCAGCAGTACTTGGAGCAGGAAGTTGGGGAACCGGATTATCTATCGCACTGGCCGATCGGGGCATCGATGTAACACTTTACGGAAACGAAGCAGCTGTCACCGATGACATCAATCTGCAGCACCGGAACTCCAAATATCTTCCTGATATAAAGCTATCAGAGAGGATCACCTCCTCGACTGATATGAAGGATGTCGTAGGGAAACCACTCATTCTCGTCGTCGTTCCCTCACAGGTCGCAGGCATTGTCCTTACCCAGGTCAAAGAGGCCGGAATCCCCCCATCAACCTTGCTGCTGAACTGCACCAAAGGTATCGACCCAAAAGAGGGAAAGCTGATGCATGAACTGATTGCTGAAATGTTCCCCGACAATCCCATGGCGGTTCTATCAGGACCGAGTCATGCCGAAGAAGTCGCAAACAAAATGGCTACCCTTGCCACGATCGGAACGAGTGACCCGGAAGTGGGTGCGGTAGTGCAAGACGTTTTTACGCTCCCCTGGTTCCGCACCTACACCACCGACGATGTCATCGGGATTGAGATCGGCGGTGTTTTAAAGAACATTTTTGCGATTGCCGCAGGAGCCATTGACGGCCTTGGCCTGGGAGACAATGCCAAGGCAGCAATGGTCACCAGAGGTCTTGCTGAGATGACTCGCCTCGGAACTGCGATGGGAGCGAGGGAGAGCACTTTCCGCGGATTGAGTGGCGTCGGCGACCTCATTGTGACATGTTACAGCGAGCACAGCCGCAACAATCGAGTCGGACGAATGTTAGGATCCGGAATGACTCTCGAAGCGGCAATTGATGCCATGAATCAGGTAGCCGAAGGCGTTCCCAACGCGAAAAACGCTTACCACCTTGCGAGGAAACTAGGAGTTCGCACTCCCATCATTGATCAAGCGTATGCCGTGCTTTATGAGAATAAGCCGACCTCCGAAGCACTCCATGAACTCCTGAATCGTGATCCCCGATCTGAAATCGATTAAATGGGGAGACTAAAGTTACAGACCCTCGCGATACTTGTTTTCATGTCCCTGCATGCGAATGCGTTGGCCGCGAAATGGGAACTCAACTCCGGCACCGAACTGACAGGAGAGCCGGTGCGGTTTAACTTTCAATCAAAACTAGTTAGCTGGAAAGATCCCATCACCCGTTCTTTTAATGACGTTCCGGCAGAAAAACTTTCCTACAAGACACGTCAGCGTTTGATTCTCTCCTCGCTCATTCACAATAGCTATGCAGGGGAGCAGCTTTGGCCAAAAAAACGCCAGGCGATGCTCGTGAAATTGTTCCTAATCGCGGGTATTTTTATGTGCGCAGGATTCTGGGTCGCCGGATGGTTGATCGCCGGCCAGTGGAATCCGCTAAGCGCCAGCTTTGCCTTTATAGGCAGCTGGATTGTCGCAGGGATTTTCATCGTCATGTATCTGTTTTTAAACAGCCGGGTAGGAGAAGGTAACAGCGTTTTGATACTTGGGATGATCTCCGCGACAGGGTTCGCCTCTCTTTTTACCTCGGCCATTTACGGATGCAGCTTTCTGAAGGGACTTAAAATTTTCCTTTTTCAGGCAGTCACATCGATTTGCCTGCTTTTCATTTCCATTTTTGTTTTCGAACTGGCCGTCCCCGAAAAGATAAAAGACAAGGTCTGGACCAAACACATCTTTGTTCCCTCCGGCCTCCAGAAAGCAAGTGAGGTTGGATGAATTACGCCCCGTCCGCTTGATCCAATTGGCATCGCAAAGCGCCGAGGTAATCCCCTGAGCCGTTACCGCCTTCCTCTGGTGCCCAATCTGCAGGAACTCGATCGGAAGGATCGAAGGGACCTCGTTTGATCTCCAGCACCACCGTATCAGGCTCGAGAACGACTAAGCCGTGCCAGACTTTCGCTTCAATATCGATCAAGTCTCCCGGACCAAGACGGTATGACTCGGAAATTTCGCCTTCCTCCTCAAAAATAAAAAAAGCAAGGCTCCCCGCGACCACATGAATCGTTTCAGAAGCCCCCTCCCGAGGATGCAGATGGGGGCGGACGTAGGTATCCTCCTGAAAAAAATTAAGCATACGCTGCACCAATGATTCCTGATCACGATGAATTGGCATCAACATTCTTCGCCTTGAGCTTTCGCGCGAAGCGAGGATACCCTCTTCGATTTGTTGCTTCGATAGGAAAAATACATCTCCGGTAGGGTTGTCCAATGCCTGTTTCATTCTAATCAAAAGAGATAGTGAGTTGATATCTATTGCCGCATTGATCCCTTTCAGGATTAGTTGACGAATTGACGGACCAAGGGCTATTCTACTGCAATGGAATCTCAATCACCACCGCCCATTCAAGGCGGAACCGTTCAAGCTCCCGGCAGCAAATGGCCAACCACTCTCGGAATTATCTCCATCATTTTTGGGATCGGCGGACTACTTCAAGCGGGCATCGCCCCCTTTTCCGCCGCGATGACAAAAGGCTCCATGGAGCCCTTTGTTGAGCAGGGAGCGGACCAGGCACAAGTCGACGACTTCCTCGCCCAATTAGAGGCCAATGCCTATCTCGGCGGCGGTGTCGCACTCGTCCTCGGCGTAATTTTACTCGTAGGTGGAATTATGGTTTTGAAGAGGAAGACAGCGTCCTCCCTCGTACTTAAAGCCTGGGCAGTTTTGAAAATATTGGGAGGCGGTTTCATTATGTTCAAATCCATGGCCGTTCAAAAAATGCAGATGGAGATCATGTTTTCGGCAGGCGGCATTGGTGGCGCCGAAACTGAAATGACAGCAGACATCACCAAATACGTACTGTGGTTCGGCATGGCATTTGGCTTTCTCTGGCTCGTTGCACTGCCCATTTTTCTACTCGTTTGGTTCAATCGCGAGAAGGTAAAGACCCAAATGAGCGAGTGGTAATCCCGTTCGCCAGGCACGGATCGCTATCTTGAAAAGAGCGAAATCACGGCCTTCTGCGCGCGAGCGCTGTAGCTGAGCCCGCGGACTCGGACGGATGCCCTGGGAGATACGAACGTTCGAAGAGCGAAGTCGCGGCCTTCACCTACAGAATACGCGCGAGCGCTGTAGCCGCCCCGCTGACAGGTCCTACTTCTTCCCTTTTGCTTTCGCATCTGCGGGAGGCGTATCCGCTTTCACCGGAGTCGGCGCTTCACCTTCCGCCGGGGCCGCCTCAGGAGCAGCCTCCTCTGCCGGTGCCATCTTCACCATAGGTGGACGCACCGCAAACTCTTGAAACTCTTTGGGCATGGTATCTTTACCAAAGCGCTTCGAATAAAGGTACGCCAAGCCCTGCAACTGACTCACCAATCTGGCGTCGTCTGGGGAAAACTTGGGGTCTTTTTTGTGACTGACCATGGCAGCTCCCATCGCAAGCTTAGCGACGAGGTCGTCGTTCCCAGCGGCGAGAGTGAAAGCACGATAGTAATCTTCCAACGCCTTTGCCGAGTCGCCACCCGCATCATAAACCTTTGCGCGAAGATAAGCCAACTGGGCCAACTCATTCGGCGGACGCTTCTTGAAATTGGGGGTCGAGAGAAGCTTGGCATCGCCCACTACAGGATTCTCGTAGGTGGCGATCGCAGTCTTGAGCCCCTCCATATCTTTTGCTCCCAGCTTTGCCCAGAGCTTCTGAAACTCGTGGAGCTTCTGATAGCGCTCACCCAGATTGGTTTCCACGACCTTCGAAACGGGAGCACCAACGAGCTGAGCTAAAGCGGCGTAATTCCCCGCGCGCTTCAATGACTCCATCTGATAAAAAACGGCCTCTGCAGCAAAACTCTGCGGAACCGAGAGAATAATCGCGTAATTTCTGGCGACGTCTCCGAAAGCAGTCGCTGCTTCGGCGTAGTCGCCCGACGCGAAAAGAGCACGGGGCTCGCCTAACGCCTCCACCCGGTCTTCGAAGCGGATCAATTTGTCGAGCCCTTCTCCCTTAATTTTCGAGTAGGCTAGAAGTTGCCCCTGACCTCCTTGAGCGGTCGCGAAAATGATCCCCTGAGCATTCGCTCCCTGAACATAGCCTTGAGGATTTCCACCTGAGGCGAGAGAAAGAAAAGCGGCGGTCTCTTTCACCTGACCGAAAGCAGTGCTCGATAACGCAGCGATGACGAGGGTAAAACTAGTAGTAAAACGTTTCATGATTGTCTTTTTATCGTTTGGTTGGCAGTGCGCGTCTTTTATTCGGCAGGGGCGATTCCCAACTCTGTGTCGACGGCCAATTCCTCTTCCGGGGTGATACTCATTTGAGCCTTCATCGCACTAATATCGCGTCGAAGTCTACGAAGCGCCCCCGAAGGCGAGTCTTCATCGGTGAGTTTCTGCCACTGAAAAAGAAACTTTTTAGTCAACTTGTAGAGAGCCAACTCACGTTTGCGCTTCGCCATTTGCTCTTCGGGCGTGGCCGTAGACATTTTATCGAAGTCAGCGATGCTGTTAGGAATATACTTCTCCCATGATTGGGTAACCCAATCGTAGTAGCGGGCATAAGTCGAAACGACCGAGAGATAAGCATTGTTCGCCTGCACTGGATCATCCAATTCGTCGTATACTGTTCCTAATAGAAAGCCAGCCTCGGCACGCTTCTCTTTCTCCTGCTTGAACATGTTCTTGTCCTTGTTGATCACATCCAATGCCGCGAGTGCATCCTTCCATTCCTTATTCTTAATGTGGAGGTAGGCCAAATTCATGTAAGCAGGAGCAATGTAAGTCTTGTCACCCAACTTGATAACCCGCTTGAAACGCTCCCTCGCTGAAGTCACTTTGGCAGGATCTGCCGCCCGCATTTCAATCTCACCTAAAGCCATTTCTGCGGGTGCCTTTAATGCATCCGCATCCGGATTGGTCCGCGCCAGTAACTCCTCGAAGTAAGAGACTGCCAGGAACGGGTTATCCCCTTTCGAGAAATGCAATCCGACCTGCTGAAGGGCAAACTCGGACAACTTCCGCTTATCAAAGAGACGAAGCTCTTCAAAGACTTCTCCGATCTGCGCCTCCACAGCGGCATACTCAGGAGTGTCATTCTTCATCTTGGCGCGTGACTCCTGAAGGACAATTACCTTCTGAATCTTAAGCCATGTCAACAGAGCCTGGTTGGCAAGATCCATCCCGGGAAACTTGTCGAGCCGGGCAAGCGTCTCTTCGAGTTCTCGAATTCGAACCGATGCCTCGGAATAAGATCCGATCGCCTGGCGCAGCAAAGTAATATCCTGTTGCTCAGGGGGCATATCTCCGAGAAGGAGAATCATCTTCTCAACCTGAAGAAGTGCTTCTTCACCCCGGCCAGCGGCTTCAAGAGGCTCGAGTGAAAACACTGAAATCTGGGCTTCCCAATACCAATTAGCACCCGCGTAAGTGGGGAAAAAATGATCGAACTGAGCAATCCCTTTTTCAGGCTCCTCATTTTGGTAATACAAATCGGCCGACTTCCAAAGAGACTCGGCGACGCCACTCTTGTAAGCATCAGCGCGATCGGAATCACGTCCGATCGCCGCCTCACCGGCATCCTCTGCAGCCACATAAGCTTCGAGGGCGTTCTTCTTCAATTCAGGCTCCTGCTCCTCTTTCACTTCTTTGGCCAGCTGGCCAGCCATGATCAGTAAGGCATCGCCTTTGATGTTCAAAGTCCGGCCCAGTTGATTGGAGTCAGGCTTTTCAGCGATGATGCGATCAACCGCACCAATCGAAGCGGGATAGTCTTCAAGATTGAAACGTGCTACGGCAAGATCAGCGAGACCTGCATCAAGAAACCGCTCGGATTCCGGAAATGCTTTCAAAAACTCTTCATATTGCTCAGCCGCCTCACGCATCTTTCCGAGAACCAGAGAGTTACTGGCGCGGTGATACATCACGATTTCACGATTTCCACCATCAGGATAGCTTTTCACATACTCGGCAAAGGGAGCCACTGCATCCTCATGCATCGTCGTCGAGTAGAGCGCGAGGGGATAAAGTGAATCAGCGAGTTCACGTTGGGCGTCACCCGCCTCGTAACGATCACGCACTCTCTCACTAATTGACTTCACCTGATCGTATTGTCCCGAAGTGAACAATGATTGAAGCATAAAAGTCGAAACGTTGTTTTTTAATGGGCTGTCATCAGCTGACGATGCCATGAACTTCTCTCCAAAATACTGAGCGGCAGGATAATCTCCCAACATCGACGACAATCGTGACGCCTCGTGCAGAATTTCGCTGTGCAGGGCAGGATCAACGTCAGGAAAATCCTCGGAGAGGTGCCAGTAAATAGCACGCGGCCCAATCAGGCTTCCCATTCTCTCGTAACAAGTCGCGATGAGACGAAGCGTTTCCGCATCGGGGTGAAGGGGCGCCTTCTCCCGTTCGTCGAGCTGATTAAGGATATTCTGATACTGCGAAGGAATACCTGCCCCAACGGGAAGACGGGTAAGGCCAAGATTTACGTCATCACGAACATCCTGAATCGTTGGAACATACGCAAAATAGCGAAGTGCCAGAGCATAGAGACCGGCCTTGGTCGATTCAAATCCCAGCTTACGAAGTCGATCAACGAACCCGAAGCGATAGCTGTCAAGTGGGCCGAGATCAACCAATGAGCCATTCTTATCGAGAAAGCTATGGGCACGCTGAGCTACTTTCTCAAACTCCACTTCATCGGAACCTGCCGCATTAGCGCGATCAACCCACACGAGGCCTAGCTCGAGAACTCCCTGCATGAGAAACTGAGGAGTCACCTTCCATTCCTCCCTGTTATCGAAAAGCTCCTGGATCGCAGCGATTCCTTCATCGAGACGCCCCAACTTCATTAGTGAACCGCCGTAACGCAGCTTGTAGCTGTTCCTAACCTGCCCCAACTCCTCAGCTGCAGGATTTGCGGCAAGATACTCATCATATAACTTAAGGGCCTCTTCATGATTCCCCAGCTGCGCTTCGCAAAATCCCAGCTGAAATTTAGCGAGTGTTTCCCGTGGATTCTTACTTTTAATCGGAGAATCCACCCTCTCTGCCCACTCAGCAGCATTGACACTGATCGTAAAGACCGCTTTTGCATCTTCCCAACGGGCCTGCGGAAGCAACGTCATGCCATAGTCGAAGAGAAGACCGCCGGCCTTGCCCCCGAAATCCTCGAACAAGGTCTCGTAACCGCCGGACAACTCGAACAATCGTTCAAAGGTCTTCGACGCATCCGCGCTGTTACCCGACATATTGAGTTCGACCGCCTTTTGATAAAGCGCTTCGACCGTAACGTCCTCCTCTTGAGCCTTGACGCTTACAGAGCTGAGCGCAAGCAGACCTGCGACAGGAAGGAGGAAGAGAGATTGTTTCAACCAGTATTTCATTTTAACAAAAAGAGAAGAGAGGAGCTGAGATAAAAGTTAGTTAACCGGTTTCGAAAAACCTTCGAGAGAGACGCGATCAATTCCGAGACCGGATAGACAATTAATCACATCAACAAAACGCTGACCGGAGACCTTGTCGTCGACTTTCAGCTGGACCGAAGGCCCCTGATTCAGATCGAAAACGGGATAGGCTTCCAAAAAAGTAGTGAGTCGATCTTCGAGCAAGGCCAGCTGTCTCGTGCTGAGATCGGAGTCCAAAACCTCTTCATCCATGATCACAACTCCATTCGAATCAACTTCTATGCAGGGAGTGTCAGGTACAAATTGATTTGTCGATGGGCCGCCCTTGTCAATCGGCATCGTGAGCGCAAGATCCGACTCGCGCGGCGCCAGTGTCGAAGTGATCAGAAAATAGATCAGAAGGAGAAAGCTAACGTCAATAAGCGAGGAGATATCAAGCCCGCCAAAGTCTTCTTCTGTCAGATTTTTGCGCTGGTTTCCTTTCATAGTTGGCACACCGGTTTCCGGTAACTTTGTCCCTCTTTTTCAAAAAGGACGTTCAAAGCCACCCCGCCGGAACCCTATTCTTCGGTAAATCCAGTAATGGTGACGTTACTAATTCCGACCGCTTCATCCGCAAGTGCGTTCAAAACGTCGATAAATCGTTGTCCCTTGGCGGCATCGTCAGCCGCGATGATCACCATGGGTTTCGAATCAGTTAGAGCAGCACTCTCAGCATACGTCTTGAGACGATCCAGAAGCATGGGCACCTCACGAGTGGCAGGATCTGTATCCAGAACCTCGTCGTTCAACACAATGTGCCCCGAGCTATTCACCTCAACGGTCATCTGATCGATCTCGACCTCAGAAGATCCGCTCGAGTTATTGGTTGGCATCGTCATTCCAAGATCCGCTTCCTTGGGATCAAGTGTCGATGTCACCAGGAAATAAATGAGAAGAAGGAAACTAACGTCAATCAATGACGACATATCCAATTCAGGATCCGTTTCTTCTGGTGCTTGTCTGCGTCCGGCCATGTTAAAAAATCGTTTTTGAGTAAACTAGTCTTTCTCGACCACGAAACTTCCGAAGATCACTTCATTCACTCCGGCTTCACCAGCCGCTTGAACCACTTTTTTGATCACACGCGTGTCGACATTTTTGTCAGCACGAAGATGAAGTCGTGGAATCTTGATTCCCGAGTCCTCAAAAGTAAGTCTTCGGGTATCCACATAGTCCGTTATTGCCTCCTGAGTTGGCAATTCCTCCGAATTGACATCCAGAATCGTCCCATCGTCATAAATATTCACGACAATACGACCCGATCCGTTCTCAGCGACTCGCGCGTTTTTCGCAGTGGGAGGCTTAACGTTTTTGTCGACCGTGATAATGATCAAATGCGAACTTACCATGAAGAAAATCAAAAGAAGGAAAACCAGGTCAATCATGGACGACATGTCCATGGCGAGATCTTCGCCTTCTGCAGCTTTTGTCGCCGCCTGTAATTTTGCAGATGCCATTTGGAGAAAGTTTGTCAGTGAGAGAAAGAAGCTGCGCAACGCATGAGCGCAGCCGCAGCGACAACCAATAAAAATTACCCTTCGGAAATACCTTCTGGAACTTTAGCGAGCTGCTGATCAGCATTCACCGTTCCAATCGCAAGCTCAAGGCCTTCGATCGCAGTCTCCTGCGCATCAGCAACGAGCTTGTTGAATTTGTTCTTAAAAATGTAGAAGCAGAAAATACTCGGAATCGCAACGACAAGACCACCGGCAGTTGTCATCAGAGCAAGTGAGATATCACTAGCGAGCTTACTTGGGTCCGAACCACCGGCGAGGCCCATGGTGTCGAACGCCATAATCATTCCGGCAACTGTTCCAAACAGTCCGATCATCGGAGCCGCCTGGGCAATCACCGCAAAGTAACCAATCCAGGACATGTAGCGTGCATTCTCACGAATCGAAAAGTCGGCGATAGCATCTTCCACCTTAGCGCGCCCCAAATTTTCAGGGTCTGTCGCATCCACGAGCGGATAAGCAGTAGCAGCCATGCGGCCGAGATAAGAAGGGTCCTGAGCGGACACGTCAATCGAGCTGCGAACGCGAACGTCAGCCATATTGGCGAGAATGGCGTCACGAAGGCCCGGAGGCGCAAATTTCTTTTTCGAGAGCTGGAGAGCATTGAAAACGGCGAGCGTAATCATGAGCACGGAAAGAACACCGATCGGAGCCATGAAAACCCCGGCATCCATGATCTTATCCATGAGGGTTAGCTTAGTAGCCTCATCACCTGCTGCTGCGGCTGCTTCTGCGAAAATATCAGGAGCGATCAAAGTTACAAGTAACACGAGCGCGAGGGTGATGATATGACGCTTTGATCGGAGGAAAGACAAATTGAATGACATCAGTAATCTGGTTTTTTTTTTTAGTAAACTGTGAGTGCCATTCCTTGAGGCATTTTGGAAAAAGAGTAAAGCAAAAAACCGCAATTATTTTGAATTCACTGCTGTCGCCGCTGAATCTCCTGTAATCTCAAGAAAGAGTTCCTCCAGAGAGAGATCACCAGAACTATCAAACTGACTCGCGATCTCATCAACGGTTCCGAGCGCACGAAGTTTCCCTTCATTGATAATTCCCACTCGATCAGCCAGTTCCTGAGCCACATTCAACAAGTGAGTCGAAAGAAAAATAGTCACTCCCGCTTCGCTTCTCGCTTTGAGCTCTTCTTTCACAACACGGGCATTGCGTGGATCCAGCCCGACCATGGGCTCATCAATAATGATGACTTCCGGATCATGAAGGAGCGCTGATGCAATCGCGAGGCGCTGTCGGGTCCCGTGACTCAGGTTTTCGATACGCTGACGCCCATAGGAAATCAGCGAAAACTGCTCCATCAGTTTCGCGGTTTGCTGCCTCGCCACTTCATGATCCACCTCAAAAAGCTCAGCAATAAATGCCATAAACTCAATGGAAGTGAGCTTCCCGTAGAATTCAGCCACATCGGGAATGTAGCCGATGCGTTTCTTGGCCTGAAGCGGCTCCTTCTGAATATCAAAGCCACAAATTTTCGCCTCTCCTCCGGTCGGAGCCATCAGTCCCGTCAGCAGTTTGATCGTAGTGGTTTTCCCCGCCGCATTCGGCCCGAGAAAAGCAAAGAACTCCCCCTTCCCGATGGCGAGATTGAGATTGTCGAGCGCGAGTAACTCGCCGTAGCGCATGGATAAATTTGAAATTTCGATCATGGTTGATCCGCCTTGGTCTGACGATAAGCATCGAGCGGCACCAGAATTTCTGAGATTGCCTCAAATCCAAGACCGGATTCAACTCGCAAAGGCTCGCCGGCTTCACTGATATAGATTTTTAGCTCCTGATCCTGTTCAGGCACTCGAAGAATGAGGAGATAGGCACGAAGATCGCGTCCTCCAAAAGAGAACTCCCCCATCCTCGCTTCAGTGTCCCAC
Organism: Verrucomicrobiales bacterium; assembly: GCA_028047635.1. Lineage (GTDB taxonomy): Bacteria > Verrucomicrobiota > Verrucomicrobiia > Verrucomicrobiales > DEV007 > Arctic95D-9. Next base: position 22,841 of record JAOFXR010000024.1, on the reverse strand, counting down.
TTGATCTCAGTGGGGTTCATCAACTGCGCAAAAGGCCCAGCACTCATCGCTAGCAACTGCGCCGGAATGGCCGCGCCACTGCCCTCCAATTGACTATCGAGACTGAATATCTCGTTCTTCCCCAATATAGCCCTCGCTTTGACGTGTTTCGTACCGCCATCAAACTCCAGGTGCCCCGTGATTTGACGGGAAGGAATCCGTATCGAAACCAATCCCTCGCCCGGTTCCATTGACTCAGAAAATTCCATCGACCCTTTCCAGAACAATTGCAGGTTGGGAACCGACTCATTCGATAAACCATTCTCAAGTGCTGATGAAACGGAAATCGTATTCGTGAATTCCCCCGAAACCGGGTCTTCACCGCTGCCGCCGGAAATCGTTAGCGTCCCGCGACGCACTCCACCTTCCAGCAAAGTCATCGTCGTGGAATCATTCCACCCGAAGAAGACATCATAAACCTCCTGAGTATCCACCTGAGCCATCCGCGATTCGGGCGGAGCCCACACCACCATTCCCAACCAGCAAAGACTGCCGATCCAGAAAAGGGTGATAATAACCGCGATAGCCCGATAGCGCATTCACGAGCCTAACATGACCGCGAAGAAAACCTCAACCCTCTTTCTCATTCTCAAGACAATTGAATCAGCACAAACCCATCAACTCCCGCAAATCCTGTAGCTGAAGGCCGGGACTTCGATCTTCGACCGTTCGCACATCCCAGACCATTCATCCGAGCCCAAGAGCTCGCGCACCAATCACTCCCACTCAATACTCGCAGGTGGCTTCGTGGAGATATCGTAGAGCACACGATTCACTCCCGGGACCTCATTGAGAATCCGGTTCGAGATTTCGCCAAGAATTTCATAAGGCAGGTGCACCCACTCAGCGGTCATCGCATCTTCGCTCGTCACCGCTCTTACACTGATCGCATCCTCGTAACTACGCTCGTCGCCTTTGACGCCAACCGTCTTCGTGGGAATCAAAGTGACACCCGCCTGCCAGATGCGATCATACCAACCATGCTTACGGAGCGTGTCGATATAGATCGCGTCAGCATTCTGAATGACCTCCAGCTTCTGGGCGGTGATTTCTCCGGGACAGCGAACCGCCAGGCCGGGACCAGGAAAGGGATGACGCCCAACGACGCGTTCAGGCAGACCTAAAACACGACCAAGCTCCCGCACCTCGTCTTTAAAAAGTTCATCGAGAGGCTCGATAATACGCCCTTCAGCTTTCAGGTCCATGATGCGGTCGACCCGATTGTGATGCGTCTTGATCGTCGAAGCAATTGACCCACTCGTCGCGCTTTCGATCACATCCGGGTATAGGGTGCCTTGCGCGAGCAATTCCACATCATCACCGACTGCATCAAAGAAGACATCAACAAAGAGACGTCCAATAATCTTCCGCTTTTGCTCAGGGTCAGTCTCACCGGCCAGCGCAGTAAGAAAACGCTCCGACGCATCAATCGTTTCAATTTCAATTCCCACTTCAGCAAACAGCGAAACCACTTCTTCGCCCTCCCCTTTTCGAAGGAGTCCGGTATCGACAAAAATGTTCCTAGTATCAATTTCTGCCTCGTGAAGCAACGCAGCGAGCACCGAAGAGTCGACTCCACCCGAGACGCCGCAAACTACTTTGCGACCCGCTACTTCGGCTCGCACTTTTTCGATTAGTTCGTCTTTGAACGAGTCGATTTTGAATGGTGGGAGGTCCTTCGCAAGATGCAGAAAATTCTTCAGAATATCAGTGCCTTCATCCGTGTGAGAAACCTCGGGGTGAAACTGAATTCCATAAAACGTGTCATTCCACTTCAACGCTACAGGAATACCGTCCAGATTGCGTCCCGTCACGGTACAGCCTTCAGGAAGCTTACTCACGGTATCCGAATGACTCATCCAAATCTGCGAATGACCTTTCAGACCGGAAAAGATGCTCTCCACTTCCTCCTCAATCATGAGAGTGGCAGGCCCATACTCGCGAGTATTGCCCGGAGCGACTTCACCACCGAACTTCTGGTTGAGAAGCTGCATTCCATAACAAACGCCCAAAACGGGAACGTCCATCTGAACCAGATAATCAAAATCAATATCAGGGGCGCCCTCTTCCAGCGTTGAACGAGGACCACCGGACAGAATAACAGCCGCAGCGTCTCCTGTGTCTTTCAGTTCATCGGGCTGATACAACTTCGAAAAATAACCCAACTCACGAATTCGACGAACGATGAGCTGAGTATACTGAGATCCGAAATCAATAACGGCAATGGGATATTCCATAGAAAAAAAGAGTTTACGTCTCGAGAAATGAGAGAAAAAAGAAAATGGCTAGCTGGATTGATAATTGACCGGCTCTTCCGTGATCGTGATGTCGTGTGCGTGACTCTCTTTGAGGCCACCGGAAGTGATTCGAACAAAGGTCGCGCGCTCGCGAAGCTCAGCAAGATTGCCGGCGCCGACATAACCCATACCACTGCGAAGACCGCCAAGAAGCTGGAAAACAGTATCAGCAAGATGCCCGCGATAGGGAACTCGTGCCTCCACCCCTTCGGCAACTAACTTGCCTGAAGAATTCTGACCGTAGCGATCACCGGATCCTTTACGCATCGCCTTAAGCGAACCCATACCGCGATATTCTTTCCAGGTTCGCCCCTGGTAATTCACCATCTCACCGGGACTCTCACGGCAACCGGCAAGCAAAGATCCCAGCATCACAATATCAGCACCAGCAGCCATCGCTTTCACAACGTCACCCGAATAACGGATTCCGCCGTCAGCAATCACCGGAACGCCACGCTCGCGACACACCTTCGACACATTCTGAATCGCACTGAACTGAGGCGTTCCCACCCCGGCAATGACACGCGTGGTGCAAATAGAACCGGGACCCACGCCCACTTTCACCGCGGCCGCTCCCGCAGAGCAAAGATCCGCCGCCCCTTCTTCAGTGACCACGTTTCCAGCGACCACCGGAGTATTAAAATCACTGCGGAGTTTTTCGATCACGGAAAGCACTCGCTCGGTATGACCCGTCGCCGCATCAATGAATACCGCATCAGCACCCGCTTCGATCACGGCCTGCGCCCGCTCATAGTAATCTTCACCCACACCAATTGCAGCGCCCACACGCAGGCGGCCCTGATCATCCTTGGCTGAATTGAGAAACATGTCCTTCTTTTCAATATCCTGCGCCGTGATGAGCCCGGAAAGCTTCCCTTCATCATCAACTAGTGGAAGTTTCTCAATGCGGTTCTGGTGGAGAATACGACGAGCCTCATCGAGATCGGTCGAAATTTTTGCGGTAACAAGCTTCTCACGCGGAGTCATCACCGAAGAGACCGGCGCCGACTCATCCTCGATGAACCAAATATCACGACTCGTCACCATTCCCATGAGAATACCATTGCCATCGACGACAGGAAAGCCATTGACCCCCTTCTCCTTCATGACCGCCTGGAGCGTCGCGATGGAAATATCGGCCGAAGTCGTAAACGGATCCGAAATCACCGTATTCTCGGAACGCTTCACCTTCGCGACCATATCCGCCTGCTCACCAATCGGCATATTGCGGTGAATCACACCGAGTCCGCCTTCACGAGCAAGAGCGATGGCGAGAGCATCTTCCGTCACCGTATCCATCGCCGAAGAGATGATCGGAATGTTCAGCGGAATACCCGCAGTGACGTGAGTTGCGATATCGACCTCGGCAGGCAACACAGCACTGCGCTGAGGCACCATTAAGACGTCATCGAAACTAAGACCAAGAGGAAGTTCACCCATAGATAATGTTTAGGAGAGACCTCCCGATGATCAAGTGAAAGTTTTAGGGAAATCGCATTCGATCCCCGCTGAGAAGAGGACACTTAGACCTTCTTCGTCCCGGGGCGAACCGCGGGAATCTCAGCGAGCCACTCGGGAACTTCATCCGCTTCGTAGACAGGAAACTGAATTTCCATGCAGGAAACGACGGGATAATCCGCGACTTTGTCTTTGCCGGATCGGTTCACGACGACAAAAACGCCTGCCACCTCTCCTCCTTGAGATTGGATAAAATCCGTCAGCTCGAGCAAGGTCCCCCCTGTCGTGATGACATCCTCCACGAGCAGGAGACGCTCGCCCGGCTTGATTTCAAAACCACGCTTGAGCTCCAACTCATTCGTCTCCGGATTGCGCTCTGCATAGATCGTTCTCGCATGAACCGCGAGCCCGACCTGCTGCCCTACCGGCACACCGCCCATCGCAGGGCTCAGGACTACGTCGATCTGACCGAGTTCGCGCATCGCCTCGACACGCTGCTCAATCATCGCCTGCAGCTCAAAAGGGTGCTGAACGAGCTTCCCTTTTTTGACGTAGAAATTCGAGTGCTTTCCGCTCGCAAGAACGAAGTGGCCCTGTTCAACCGCTCCGTAGTCCTTGAGCAGTTTAATCGTTTCTTCAGGTGATGCTGGCAATTCGGTTCGCATAGTCTTTGGCTTTTTCAGAGAATGAAAGATCGTCATCCGCGTAGAGAATTCCACGGGAAACATTGATCACGGAAGGGGCTTTTCGATCCTGGCCCGTCAGGGCATCAAGATCGCCGCCCTGCGCACCGAGACCTGGAATCAGAAGCGGCACATCGGGAAGCCGCGCAAGAACCTCCGGTGAGGCATTTGTCAGTCCGAGAACGAGCCCGATACTTCCCGGTTCGGTCGCACGTCCCGCCATATCACCGACGAGTTCGAAGACTTTTCGTCCGCTCGCCAGGTCATGCAGCTCCAAATCAGCCGCTCCTGCATTCGAAGTCACCCCGAGGAGGTAGACACCTTTACCCGGATATTTAAGAAACGGCTCCACCGAATCAAATCCCATGTAGGGACTCAAGGTCACCGCATCGACATCCCAGTTTCCAAAATAGCCCATCGCGTAATGTTCCTGAGTTGTCCCGATATCGCCGCGCTTGGCATCGAGCACAATGGGAACACCGGTGTCTTTCATTCGCCCGATGAGCGTTTCGATCATCTGGTAGCCGACGACACCGAGCGCTTCAAAGTAGGCAATGTTCGGTTTAAAAACCGCCGCATATTCCGCCGTCTCGTCGATGACCTTCTCGCAAAAAGTCTGGATCGCCGCCGGAGAATCATGCAGGTCCGGCCGGGGATCAATCCCCACACAGAGGCCACTGCCTGTAGCTGCGATGCGTTTCTGAAGCGTTTCTGCGTAAGTCATATCCCGAAAAATGAGACCAAACAGGGTCAGGTGCCGGACCTAACAGGGTTGGGTCATTCAATCAACAGGGTTAGATCAATGAGTCAACCCTGTTGATTGAGTCGCATTTAAATCTTCGCGACGATCGCGTCGCCCATTTCGACAGTGCCGACTTTTTTCTGATCGTCTGAACCGGTGAAAATGTCACCAGTCCGGTAACCATCATCAATCACCGCTTTCACGGCATTTTCGATGTCATCAGCGGCCTCGTTCAGCCCAAAGGAAAAACGGAGCAACATTGCCGCAGACAAAATCTGAGCAATCGGATTCGCGATTCCCTGCCCCGCAATATCAGGAGCGGATCCACCGCTTGGCTCGTAGAGACCGAAATAAAGCCCGTCGCCCTTGCTCTCTCCGAGACTGGCGCTGGAGAGCATCCCAAGGGATCCGGCGATCATCGCCATTTCATCACTGAGAATATCGCCGAACAAATTCGGAGCCAACACGACATCAAAATCACGGGGACGCGCGATCAGCTGCATCGCAGCATTGTCGACGTAGAGATGATCGAGCTTCACATCGGGGAAATCTTTGGCGACTTCCTCGACTGTTTCACGCCAGAGAATACCATTCTGGAGCACATTCGCTTTATCGATCGAAGTGATGCGTTTGTCACGCTTCTGCGCGGCGGTGAAAGCGACCCGGGCAATGCGCTCGATTTCGCTCTTGTGGTAGATCATGGTGTCGATCGCCACTTTTTCGCCATCGCGCTCTTCAATCAGCTTGGGTGCACCAAAGTAGATGCCACCGGTTAACTCACGCACACAAAGCACGTCAAAACCGCCGGCGATGCGATCTTCCTTCACAGGGGAAGCATGCGTCAGAGCAGGAAAACAAATAGCAGGGCGAAGGTTCGCGAACAATCCGAAGTGCTTGCGGATCGGAAGCAGTGCGCCTCGCTCAGGCTGAATCTCAGGAGGAAGTGTTTCCCACTTAGGTCCACCAACCGATCCGAAAAGAATCGCATCAGCCGCTTCGCAGGCCTTGACAGTGTTTTCCGGGAGAGGATGCCCGCAGTCATCGATTGCCGCGCCACCTACGAGTTGCTCGGTGGTCTCAAAAGTCAGGCCGTGCTTCTCCGAAATTCGGTTGAGCACTTTTCGTGCTTCATTCATTACCTCGGGGCCGATTCCGTCACCCGGTAAGATCGCAATTTTATACGTTTCGCTCATGGAGCGAGACAAAAGGCCGAAACACGCCCGTCGCAAGTTGAAAAAGGAACAGAATCCTATTCTTCTTCCGGATCGACGGAGGCGATCGTGAGAGTTTTCTCCCAGCTGTAATCAGTCAACTCACTCTTCCCTGTGTTAACCTCAGCAAGAAGTTGACCATCAGAATCTAAAACGCGAACGAGAACGCCCCAAAATAAATCTTCTCTCAAAAGATCTCCGTCTGAATAAACCACTCGATCAATCAAGACCTCTTCAGTCTTCACCTCGGCATCGCGATTGAATGCCAAGACCTCAAGCGGAACGCTTCTCTGCAATCTCACGAGTCGATCTCCACTGCCTGCATCGCCGGAGGAAGTGGAAGTATAATCCCAACCTCCATTGTCCTCATCTTCGTGGACTGAAACGGCCTCTTCCCAAACGATGGCATACTCGAGAACGGCTCCCTCGAGTGTCTCGCGGGAAGTATTCGAAATGCTGACATCAAAAAAGTGAGGCTTAGACTCCAGTTCGAGCGACCCATTCGAATGCTTCGCCGATGCCGACTCTTTGTGAACGACCTTGATATCGAGATGAAATTCAGAAGCTTTCGGTTGATTTGACGAAGCTATCTTATCAACCGCCATCCAATCTTTGATGTATTGCTGGTCATCCAAACTGAAGAGAACAATCTCCAGACTGAATTCAATCCCATCTTCCCGGCGAATCTTAGCAGTCCGTCGATCCTCAGCGATTTTGAGCAAATTAGCCGTTATCTGATTTCCCTTCTTATCAGTGAAAAGGTGCAACTCTTCGAGGTCCAGCCCGTAGGACTGAATTGAAGATATCACCAAAAAGAGAATGAGAAAGACTCGCGACACTTATGGGAATTACAGCATAAACTCAAAAAAGTCATGCGACTTTAACATTGAAATCACGTTAATTTAACCGGCCAATTTGGGCCACTGGCAACTCACGGGCATGGGTTGGGAAACCGGTGATGCACTGTGTCGATAGCCTTACGAACCGTCCCTTCCAGTTCGATATCAACGCTGGCAATGTTCGATTTCAACTGATCCATCGTTGTCGCACCAATCAAATTGCTCGCGACATGGGAGCGCTGGTTGATCCAGGCGAGGCACATTTGAGCGAGATCCAACCCTGCTCCATCAGCAATCGCGGCATACTCTTCGATTGCCGCATCCGAGGCCGGGCCGTTGTAGCGCGCAAAACGTTCCCACTTCGTAATTCGTGCTCCTTCCGGCATTTTCCCGCCACGGTATTTCCCGGAAAGCCTTCCAAAGGCGAGTGGAGAATAGGCAAGAAGTCGAACATCTTCCTCGTGGCAGACCTCTGAAAGCCCCCCGTCAAACGTGCGATTGAGGAGGCTGTAGGAATTCTGAATCGTGATGACACGAGGGAGCCCAAGATCCTCTGCCGCTTTCAAAAACTTCATCGTCCCCCAGGGCGTTTCATTGGAAAGACCGATATGTCGAATTTTTCCCGACTGAACGAGCGCTCCCAGAACGGAGAGTGTCTCTTCTATCGGAATGGAATCGGACTGCTTCGGGGGAGAGTAATCTCGAGCCCCAAAAAGCGGCACAGGGCGATCAGGCCAGTGCAGTTGATACAGATCGATTCGATCTGTTTGCAATCGCCTTAATGAGCCTTCGACCGCTTCTTTCAGATTTTTCTCATCAAAGCGGTTTCCGTCACGAATATGGGTGACATGAGGTCCGGAACCGGCTGCTTTCGTCGCGAGAACTACTTCATCCCGCTTTCCGCTATTGGCGAACCAGGTGCCAATGATCCGTTCGGTCTCATTACACGTCTCCGCGACCGGAGGCACTGGATACATCTCGGCAGTATCAAAAAGATTCACCCCCTGCTCTAGGGCGTAGTACATTTGCTCGTGCCCCTCAGCCTCGGTATTTTGTTCACCCCAGGTCATCGTTCCGAGCCCAATCAGGCTGACGGAAAGATCCGAGTTCGGAATATCGCGATAGATCATGGGCCCATGTTAAGGCCCAAGGCGTCTACAAATCAAAAAGGATTATAGAAAAATACACCTCGAACCTAGCCACCACGAATGATGAGCATATTCTGACCACCGCGTCCTTTTTCCTCTGCCCATACACGGCGCGCATGATCGTAAATCTGGCCAATCGTCGCCTTATTCTGGAGGCGGAATTCGGACGTTTTGGCGTGGGTCGTATCCGGGTAATGCTTGGTGACGTTAGAATCGACATCGCCATGCCCCGTCTTTTCACCAACCTTATTCGCAATGCTCGTAATCCGATCAATTGTCGCGCTACCGGCCGTGATCGATGAACTTGCCGAAACAGGTTCGATATAATAGAAACGGGCCGTCTGCTGCCCGCGGGTATCAACTGTGCACTCGAAGACCCGGACGGCGCCATCGATAATATACTCATGCTGGGTGACCGACGTGATATCGCCGAGACGCGCCACAAAACGCCCTGAAGAAGTCACCACTTCCCAAAACCCTGCGATACCCGGTTGTTGCCCGTCAGGGGTCGGGGCATCCTGTGCCTGAAGCGGAGAGAAAAAAATGGCAGCCGCCGTTGCGATTAATACTGAAAAAGTCCTCATAATTTGAATCTTATCTTAAAAACGCGGTGGTGTCTCTTACAAACCTTTCCTCGTAATCCCTACAGAATCGTCATCTTACGCCCCTTTCCCTCAGGAAACACGTACCCTGAAAGAACAGGCCACACCGAAAGTCTGTGCCTATAATTGAAGTCCGATTTCTATGAAACTGCCTCTATTCATTCTCGCAACCACCGCGTTGCTTCCCCTCGCCGGAATCTCGGCAGAGGTCGATTTCGCGAGGGACATCCGGCCCATCCTTTCCGATAAGTGCTTTTTTTGTCACGGCCCCGATGAAGAACATCGTGAAGCGGACCTCCGCTTGGATCTCAAAGAAAATGCATTTCAGGCGATTGAGGGTGTGACCGCTTTTCGCGCCGGCGACCTCAACGGCAGCGAAGCCTGGCATCGCATTATCTCAGACGATCAAGAAGACCTCATGCCACCTCGCGAGTCGAATAAGAAACTGACTGGAAGAGAAATAGATCTCATGAAAGCGTGGATCGAGAGCGGAGCTGAATGGACTGAGCATTGGGCCTTTATCCCTCCCGTGAAACAGGAGATCGACGTCAAAAAAGCAGGCACATCTCACATCGACGCCTTTATCAAATCAAGACTGGCAGCGGAATCGTTAAACCCATCAGATGAGACGGACCGCCGCACGCTGATCCGTCGTCTCACTTTTGATCTAACAGGACTTCCCCCGACAAAAACAGAGGTTAAAAACCTCCTCGGAGACACGTCTGAGAATGCGGTCAGCACCCTCGTCGATCGTCTTCTCGCCTCTCCCCATTTTGGCGAACGCATGGCACTGATGTGGCTCGATGCAGCCCGCTACGGAGATACCTCAGTAATGCACGCCGATGGCCCCCGTGATATGTGGCCATGGAGGGATTGGGTCGTGAATGCCTTCAACCAAAACCAGCCTTATGATCAGTTTTCGATCGAACAGTTAGCCGGAGATCTACTTCCGAACGCGAGCAACGCTCAACTCATTGCCTCAGGATTTAATCGCAATCATCCTTCCTCCGACGAAGGTGGCGCGATCGCAGAAGAACTGCGCGTCAGCTATGTCGCCGACCGGGTCAAAACCACTTCAAATGTCTGGCTCGGACTTTCGATGGAATGCGCGCAATGTCACGATCACAAATACGATCCCATTTCCCACAAAGAATATTACCAGTTCTACGCCTACTTCAATAACACCGAAGACCCCGGAATGCAGACGAGAAAAGGCAATCAGTCTCCCGTCGTGGAAGTGGTGACGGAGGTGGAGGAAGACAAGCTCAAAGAAGTGGAAAAAACGCTGACCGAGCAACGGGCATTGGTCGAGACTGAACGAATAAAGGCACTCGCGAAGGTGGCTCCGGGAACTGCCGATCCGGAACCTGATGCCGCAGCCAGGCTCAAGAACCTGAAGCATTACTTTCCTCTCAACGAATCCTCCGGATTCACTTTACTCGACGCTCAATCCAGCAAGGACCTTGCTGGAAAAACGATTCTCCTGAACAAGCCCGACGGCAAATTCGGTTCAGCGATCGAACTCAACGGCAGCCGCACTTTTGAAGGTCCCGGATTCACGGAGTTCGATAACAAGAGCAAAATGACGATCTCCGCATGGGTCAAAATTGCCGACGCAAATACCGGAGGTGCCGTCCTTTCAAAAATGGACTCGTCGAAAGATTATCGTGGCTGGGATCTTTGGATACAGGGAGGTCGTCCTGCAATGCACATCGTGAACAAATGGCCGTCCAACGCGGTTAAAGTCGTAGGGAAAGAAAAACTAAAGCCGAATCAGTGGGAGCATGTCGCGATTACTTACAATGGCGGCGGCACTCCAGAAAGCGTCAAAATCTACCTCAACGGGAAACCAATTGAGCATGATGTGGAGGCGAAAAAGCTCACCGGAACCATCAAAAACGAGGTTCCTTTCAAAATTGGAGGTCGCTCACAGGGCGGTGGAGCCAAAGCAGAAATCGATGAAATCCAAGTCTACGACCGGGCACTTTCTGAAAAGGAGATCGAATGGACCCAGCGCGATCTCACAGCAGAATCCGTAAATACCCTCGCCAGAAAACGTGGGAGTCAGCAAACGACGATCGCGAATACCGATGCGTTTTCCAAATCCGGTCAGTTCAAAAAACAGCGCTCGGAAGAAATACTCACCGAAGCGAAGCGACTTCAAATCCTCACCGGCAAAACCACTTCCATGGTCATGGCGGACAATCCGCCTGAAAAAATGCGGAAGACTTACATCCTCGACCGAGGCGCCTATGACGCTCCGAAGGAAGACGAGGTCATCGTTCCGGGAACGCCCGCGATTCTTCCCCCGCTTCCAGCCAACGCCCCCGCGAACCGACTCACGCTCGCGAACTGGCTTTTCAGCGAAGATCATCCTCTCACCTCCCGCGTCGCGGTGAACCAGGTCTGGCAACTCTTCTTTGGGCACGGCATTGTCAACTCCACCGCCGACCTCGGCGCGCAGGGAGACTTCCCCTCACACCCCGAATTACTCGATTGGCTCGCGGTCGATTTTCGCGAAAACGGCTGGGACATGAAACGTCTCGCCAAACAGATCGTGATGTCCTCAACCTACCGTCAGTCCTCCCACGTTGGAGCAAAGGATTTAGAAAAAGATCCTGAGAACCGGCTTCTCGCGCGAGCACCCCGATTCCGATTGCAGGCAGAAATGATTCGGGACAACGCCCTCGCACTTAGCGGTCTTTTACTAGACGAAAGCGGCGGCCCCGGTGTGAAGCCTTACCAGCCCCCCGGTCTTTGGGCAGAAGTCAGTCTCGGTGGAAATCCAAAATTTATTCAGGACAAAGGGGACAAACTTTTCCGCCGCAGCCTCTACACCTACTGGAAGCGTTCATCTCCTCCCCCTGCGATGGTTATCTTCGACGCGCCCAATCGTGAAACCTGTGTCGTGAAACGTCCTCGAACCAACACGCCGCTTCAAGCGCTCGCGGCAATGAACGATGTGCAACTCATGGAAGCATCCCGCCATCTCGCCAACCGAATCATGAAGGAAGGCGGACAGACAACGACCGAGCGCGCGGGCTATCTGTTTGAGCTTGCGACGGCACGACCTCCGCTCAGCGGCGAACTGGAAACGCTCGTCGAAGTTCACGACCGCAGCCTCGCAAGCTATCAGGGAGGTCCAGAGAAAGCTACCCAAGTCCTCAGCCACGGAGACTCCGAAAACACCACCACTTTTCCCGCGCCGGAACAAGCCGCCTGGACCCTTGTCGCAAGCCTCATCCTGAACCTCGACGAAGTCCTGACACGCAACTAATTTTACGCACGAAAACGAGATGAACGCTCTATCCGAACTTCAACAACTCAGCAACCGCCGCCAGTTTCTGGGGCAGTCTTGCAGCCTCCTCGGAGGTGCCGCGCTCTCGAGCCTGCTGCCGTCTCAACTCAGCGGAGCGGTTTCAGCGCCGGGCGGCATGGGCTCCGCACTGCCTCACTTTGCTCCGAAAGCGAAGCGGGTCATTTATCTTTTCATGGCCGGTGGCCCGTCGCACATCGACATGTTCGACTACAAGCCGAAGATGAAAGAGCTTCACGGGACTGAGCTCCCCGAATCGATTCGAAACGGCCAACGCATCACCGGAATGACGAGTGGTCAAAAGGAGTTTCCCTGTGTCGCCCCGATGTTCAACTTTGAGCGCGTCGGAGAACGTGGCACCTGGATGAACACGGACATCCTTCCGCACACCGCCTCCATTGCCGATAAGATCACGCTGATTCGCACGATGAATACGGAAGCGATCAATCATGACCCTGCGATCACCTACATTAACACGGGAACGCAACAGTTCGGCCACCCCAGCATGGGTTCATGGCTCGCGTATGGGCTCGGTTCACTGAGCGACAACCTTCCCGCATACGTCACCATGATTTCGGTGGGCAAAAAACCCGGCCAGGCGCTCTATGCGCGACTTTGGGGAAGTGGATTTCTTCCCTCTCAGTATCAGGGCGTTCAATTCAGAAGCGGTAACGATCCCGTTCTCTACCTCAACAATCCTGACGGAATCGATAGCAATCTTCGTCGCAGTATGCTCGACGGACTCGGCGACCTGAACCGACAGCGATTGCAGGAAGTCGGCGATCCCGAAATCGCCTCACGAATCTCCCAGTATGAAATGGCATTCCGGATGCAGTCTTCCGTTCCCGACCTCATGGATACGACTGAAGAGCCTGATTACATTTTTGATCAATATGGCCCGCAGTCCCGGGAAAAAGGAAGCTTTGCCGCGAACTGTATTTTGGCCCGCCGCATGGCGGAGCGCGGCACTCGATTTATCCAGCTATTTCACCGCGGCTGGGATCAACATGGCAGTTTACCGAAAGAGCTCGCGCACAACTGCGAGAGTGTCGATCAACCGGCCGCAGCTCTCGTGAAAGATCTCGAAGAGCGCGGAATGCTGGAAGACACCGCCGTCATTTTCGGAGGAGAATTCGGACGCACGATCTACAGCCAGGGAAAACTAACGAAAGACAATCACGGGCGTGATCATCATGGCAGATGCTTCTCTACCTGGGTTGCCGGAGGAGGATTCAAAGCCGGTTTCGATTACGGGGAAACCGACGATTACTCTTACAACATCGTAAAGGATCCGGTGCACATCAATGACTTCAACGCGACCGTGCTGCACAACCTCGGAATCAACCACGAGCGCTTCACGGTGAAACATCAAGGCCTCGATTCCCGACTCACCGGAGTAGAAAAACGTCGCGTTGTGAAAGAGATACTGACGTGAGCGATTTGATTTCAGAACGGATTCATGACTCACTCTGAGAAGTAGATGCCTTTTGACAAAAGGCGTTTTAATTAATCTGCGCCTTGGCAAGGCGCGGCTACCTGTCGGCTATCTGAACATCTTCGTTATACAGCTCGCCAGTGACACCATGATGACGAAAGGCAATCTTTGGTTCGCCGGATTCCCTGCAAACCTCGACCCGTAGAAAGCCCCCTTTTATATTGAGATACCGGTGCATCGCTGAGCGATTTTCCTCCTTGAATCCACTCGCGTGCTCGTCAGCGGTAGGACCGCAGGAGTATTCACGCAGTCCAGTTTTAGGATCAACCGAAACATATTGCCAGTGCCTGTCGCCACAAGCCACGAACATATTTCTCTGACTCGCAATGAAAGCACGCAATTCATCCCCCTCGTGGGTGAATCCCTTATTGGCGTGGTTGTCATTCTTATTCCCTCGATCGGGCCCTACCACCGGAGTCGGACTGATTAGAACACGAAAAGTGGCATCCGAGGCCTTCACCGTTTCGAAGAACCATTGCTTTTGCTCCTCGCCCCATATGGTTTTGTTAGGGCCATCAGACATATTATTAGGGCTGCGAAAATCCCGTCCCTCCACCAGCCAGATTTGAAGATCCTTCCCCCATCGAATGGTGCGATAAGTTTTCTTTCCCATCGGAACCTGTTCGGGAAAAAGCTTCAGACCGTCCTCCCAGGTCAAATCGCCATAGTGCTGTCCGGGCCATGCATCATTTTTGAGCGTGTCATGATCGTCCTTCATGAAATAACTCGCGGTATGATTGTGAAAATCACGCTGGAAAGGCATCGAGTAGAGCCGGTTCCATTTGAAACGTGCTAGTTCGATATTGTCAGCAAAGGGCGCCGCTTTATCGTAATATTCGATGTCTCCCGTGTGAACAAAAAAGTCGACACCCAGTTCTTTCATTTTCGGATAGATTTGATGACCATTAGCCTTGTCATCCCGACGCGGGTAATCCTGACCAGTCACTACCGAGAAACTGACTGGAGCGGCGACACCATCTGCAGGAGCCGTAGCAAATCCCCCTTTCACTGAGGCTGTTTTTTCACCACTGGCGGAGCGGGCTTCGAAAGTCACCTCGTAACTTGTCCCGGCTTTGAGCCCCTCAATTTTAAACTGCCTTGTAAAATTCGCATCGCCATCCACACCGAACCATTGACCTTTAACCTCGTCTCCTTGCTTGGCAGCCTCCCGGTAAACAAGACGAACCTCGCCAGCGATTCCGGGAACCGCACCCTCCATCGAATCGAGATCATCATACGAAAGTGAGCGACGCTTCTTGTCCTTGTTTTTCGGGAAGGGCGTTCCCTCAATATTCCGCTCCGGATGTTTCGTGAGCCGTGTCCAAATGATAGCAGAATTCGGTGTCACTTCCCCTATCTTCAAGCCATTGGCAAAATGAGCCCCCTCGTCAGCACTCGCCCCTAAAGGCAAAAGGAGGATAGTAATAACAGCCAGAAATAGTGATCGGGGTTTCATCGCGGTGTTCTAAATCGAAACGAACGACTTGTCGAACATCCAATATCTTTTCTTCCCGGTTCTGCTGAATCCGAATCACTCGCCCCGCATCGCACGCCTGATATCACCGGGCTCGTATCCATAAAGATGTTCGGGCAAACCAGGATTATCGATTTTAACGAGACGCCAGCTTGTTGGCAAAAAACTCTCTTTTTTCCAGGTAAAAGTGAACGGAGTCTTTAGTTGATTCACTCGCTTTGTCACTTCCTGACCAGCGGGACCAACCGGCTTGCCACTAATGACAAGCTTCGCGGTAGTAACGGCCACTCCATCGTTGATCTCTAAAGTCTGATCTTCTTCCGTAACAACCAACGCCATGAACTGACTTCCGACATCGACGACTGCCTCAACAATTTCCTCATCGGTAAATTCCCATCGATCGACATAATTCTCGGAAAGCAGCCGCTGAATCCGACTCGCGCTGCGCTTCTCAATCCCCTGTATCAACGACGCCTGCTTTTTTGCGACTGCGTTAGCCGGCCGAAATTGCAGCCCTACAAAAACGAGCAAAGCGACCGCCAACGCCGCGATGATGAGCATAATAATCCGTGCGGAACCCTGATTAGATTTGTGTTGCGTATCTTTCACTGCCGTTATGTTCTCTGAACAGACTTGAGATGTAAACGGAAAACGTTTAAAAGCTACCAGCGCACTCTACTAATGGCTACCTATCGACCCAACGTTGCCGCAATCCTTCGCAATCCCAAGACTGGAAAGATCCTTGTTGGTGAACGAATCGATCATAAGAAAAGCTGGCAGTTTCCGCAGGGTGGTGTCGACAAAAGGGAAGATCTCATTTCAGCGCTCTATCGCGAAGTGGAAGAGGAAATCGGAGTTCCCCGCGATCTCTACACCCTCGTCGAATGCCGCACCGACTACCGCTACAAATTCCCCGCAGGCCATCTCAAGAAAGGAAAATACTGCGGCCAGATTCAGACCTACTTTCTCTGCGACTACCACGGAACCGACAAGGACTTCGATCTCGACGCCCACGTGCGGGAATTCAGCCAACTGAAGTGGATCAAGCCGAAGAAGTTCCGGCTCTGGTGGGTTCCTCGATTTAAGCGGGAGGTTTTCCGCCGGGTTCTCCGCGACTTTTTCGGAGTGACCCACCTTCCTGAAACGAAGCCGACCAAGAAAAAGAAGCTCGCTAAAAAAGCATCTGAGTCAGTTCGGTGAAAAGACTTTCGCTTTCGCTGAATACCTGAGACGATCAAGACGTCTTAGTCCACGACCGCTCATGTATTTTGGAATCCGAGGAAAAGTAGCCTTGTTAGTGATGCTGGCAACAGCAGCATCAGCCTTGCTTGTGGCTAAAGCACTGACCCACCGCGCCACCGGCATCCTGCGTGAACACGAACTTGTCGATCTGGGAGATGAAGCCTCTCTCAGAGGCTGGGAAATAATCGATCAGGTTGAGGGCCTTCAAGATGACATCAACAGCTTGGCTTACAGCCCGACTTTCCGCGAGTCAGTCGTTAATGGAGAGTCCCAACAACAGCTCGCATCGATGGTGAGAGGGCTTTGCCGACGCCATTGGCAGAGACACCTTCGCTTTGATTTAGTCACTTTTGAAGAGGGTGAACAGACCTACCAGATTATTGAGCAAAAGGGCACCGTCGCCCATGAAGACATTTGGTTTCCGGAAAGTGATTCGCAAGCAGGGCAGCGCATTCACCTGTCAGATATACGCAGAGCGCTGGTAACACGGACAGAGCTGGGAGGTTCGCAGGAACTGCAGAGGTTCGAACCTGTGATTTGGGCCGTAGCCCCCTTAAATAGCAGGGACGCCCGGCCACTAACAAATAGCAAGGACGCCCGGCCACTAACGCCTCCCACTTACATCAGAATCATGATGTCCCTCTACGATTCGCCGTCGCCAAGACATCTTTTCTCGATGATGGACACGAAAGAGAGAAAGAGTGAGGATGGAGAGTCCGTCGGGACCATTCCTCTGATTCGCCACGATGAGACAACCCCTCTCGGCAGTCCTAACGATCTGATTTTTGATCGACTCAACAAAAACGAATACGTAGTGGTGGCACTCGAGCTAAGCCGCGGGTTAAATAAGACCCCCGGATTCCCCGGAGAAGAACCCAAGGTGGATCGTCTTGAAAAACTCGAAAACGTCCCCCTCGAGAATCCCTACTACTTCCTCGAAGGAAAGCCTCAGCCAAAACTCCGCATCGCGATTGATAGCGAAAGCGAAGAAGCACTCGATGACTTTATTGAGATACTTGAGGTCAAAATCGGAGACCTCGGCCGTGTTGGAGGATTGAAAGCCGGGGTCAAAGAACTTCGTTTACTCGCTAACTCATCCGACAAACTGGACGCCCTCAAAAAGCTCGTTGAAACAGAGTTGGAGGATTATTTTTGTGATGAGTATGATGGTCTTGATTGGAGAAATCGGGTCGAGTGCGACATGATACACTCCTGGGCCGTTCGCCTGCTCATTGGCGACGGCGGGCTTCGCTCCGAATATCTCCTGCAATATGCAGTCCTCGACGATGAGCTGGCATCCTCAATCGAGTATGAAATGACTTCGGTTCAAAACCTCGCGCTTCTCGTTGCCGCGGGTTTCGGGATCATTGGCTTCCTGATTGCGATGCACTTCATCAGCCCCTTGAAGAAAATGACCCGAATGGCTCAACAGCTCACCGACAGTCACCAGGAGCGCCTTTACAAGAAAGTCGGAGCACTTGCCCGCAAACTCGACACGAAACGACGCGACGAAGTGGGAGATATCGCGAGAGCCTCGAAGCGACTCTTTGAAGAACTTATCGCCTCTCAGAATGAACTCGAAGAGAGAGTCAATGAACGCACACTCGAATTACGGAGAAGTTATTCAGAACTCGAGTCAGCGAATGAAAAGCTCATGAGCTTGAGCCATGAGAAAGATGCTTTCGTCGCCAAGGTCAGTCACGATCTTCGTCAGCCACTGAATGCTATTTTCCTGCAAGTCGAAGCCTTAAAATTATCGGAGCTGGATGACATGCAAAAATCTGATGTTCAGCGCATCCACGACCACGCAGCAAGGGAGCTGAACCTCGTGAACGATATTTTGGAGTATCAAAAAATCATCATGGGAGCGGAAACGCTCAACAAGGACACGATTGATATTTCAAAACTGATAAGTGATCTCGAAGAAAGTCATGGTCCAACGCTTCGCGATAAGGAAGTGGAAATGGCCGTTGGTCACGCGGAAGACATCGGAAGTGTTGTCGCAGATGATCGCCGAGTCAGGCAGATCCTCGGCAATCTGGTTGGTAACGCGTGTAAATTCACGAAGCAGGGCACGGTCACAATCGATGCCCGCCCGCGGGGCATCAATGGAGAAGACTGGGTGGAGCTCACCGTAACTGACACCGGTCGGGGAATGAGCCCGGACGAGCAAGCCAAGGCCTTTGTCCCTTTTGTTTCCAACAAGAAAGATAATGCAGGCGGCAGCGGCCTTGGCCTCTCTATCTGTAAAGAGCTTGTCTCGCAAATGGGCGGGAAAATTGGATTCGTCAGCGAACTCGAGAAAGGCACTCATTTCAGCGTCTTCCTGCCGCGAGAGCCCTCATCAGAGCACTATGATCCGCCGAAGGATATATCCCTGCCGCCTTCGCTTCTCAAAATCACCGAAGGATCAGAAACCACAGGTGATTCGAAAGCGAACTCCATCAAAGCAGGCGGAACGATTCTCGTCATTGATGATGACCGCAAAGTAAGAGAATTGCTGGGCCGTATCCTCGAGCACGACGGGTATCGCGTATTAAAAGCCAATGACGGGGCATCCGGACTCGAAATGGCAATAAAACACTCTCCCGATGCCATCACTCTCGACGTCGTCATGCCGGGAGGAAAAGACGGTTGGGATGTTCTTCGCGAATTGAAGGAATCACCAGCGACCAATGCCATCCCGGTAATCATGGTTTCGGTCATGGCAGAGTTGGAGAACGGCCTCGCGCTTGATGTGGAGGATTACCTTGTGAAACCGATCGATGTCGAGCGATTGGGACGTGTCATCGCCCGAATCACCGACCGAATCCCCCAGCGGAACATTCTCCTCGTCGATGATGAGCAAGACTCGCTGGAGTCTCTTTCCCGTATTCTCGAAAACGCAGGCTGGCACCCGACTCTGGCGCACGACGGTCAGGAAGCGCTCGATGTGCTCCAGAAGACCCGTCCAGCCGCGATTGTCCTCGACCTGCTTATGCCTGGAATGGACGGGTTTGAATTCCTCCAACACGTCCAGAACGATCCCAAGCTCAGAACTATTCCCGTGATTGTCATGAGCGGCAAAGAGCCCAATGAGTCCGAGCAGGAATTCCTCAAAAAACGAGTCACCGCCGTCCTCAAAAAGGGCAGCAACTCAACGCAGGACCTACTCGCTAACATTAACGAGCGAATTAGAGCCAGCGTCGTCGATTAGGAACTGCCCCCGGGCTTCGCGATGGAAAGCCGGAACGGTCCAACTTGATCTCAAGCAGGCTTGCTCTGGTTCCTCTCGATAGCTCAATCTAACCGAAAAAAGGCTGAAACAGCTCTCTTCTTCTCAGATGAGAACCCTATACAGCTGATAAAGAGCCTCTAATCAGAGTCTCAATCTGATAATTATTTGTTCAAAAACTGAATTCGCGGTTGCCAATGGTCCGCTTTGAACAACTATACGAGCTAAAACCAAGTCCAAATTATACTATTCAGGTAGATGAGTGATCTCTCCAAATACAGAAATATCGGTATCTTCGCCCACGTTGACGCCGGAAAAACCACCACCACTGAGCGTATTCTTAAGCTTACTGGTAAAATTCATAAAACAGGTGAAGTCCATGACGGCGCTGCTACCACAGACTTCATGGATCAGGAGCAGGAGCGTGGTATCACGATTCAGTCCGCTGCGACAACTTGTTTCTGGGATGGTTACCGCTTCAACATCATCGATACCCCAGGTCACGTTGACTTCACGATTGAGGTTTACCGTTCGCTGAAAGTTCTCGACGGTGGCGTCGGCGTATTCTGCGGCTCTGGTGGTGTTGAGCCCCAGTCGGAGACAAACTGGCGTTACGCGAATGACTCCGAAGTCGCTCGAATCATCCTCGTGAACAAAATGGATCGTATCGGAGCTGACTTTTACCGCGTGGTTAAGCAGGTGAAAGAAGTCCTCGGAGCCAAGCCACTCATCATGGTTCTTCCCATCGGAGAGGAAGATAACTTTAACGGAGTCGTAGACCTCCTCACCCGCAAAGCGTGGGTATGGGATGATACCGGCCTACCGGAAAACTACGAGCTTCAAGACATCCCAGCCGACATGGTTGATAAAGTCGAAGAGTATCGCAGCGAGCTCATCGAAACAGCCATTGAGCAAGACGACGACGTCATGGAAGCCTACCTCGAAGGTAATGAGCCAGACATCGACACAATCAAGCGCTGCATCCGCAAAGGAACGATCGATCTTGCCTTCTTCCCCACTTATTGTGGATCAGCTTTCAAGAACAAGGGCATTCAGCTTATTCTGAACGCGGTGGTTGACTACCTTCCAAGCCCAACTGAGGTGAAGCCTCAGCCAGAAGTGGATATGGAAGGTAACGAAACAGGTAACTTTGCGATTGTTGATGTGAACAAGCCGCTTCGTGCGCTTGCTTTCAAAATCATGGACGACCAGTATGGGGCTCTTACTTTCACACGAGTTTACTCAGGTAGCCTCCAGAAAGGAGACTCCATTCTCAACACCTTCACCGGTAAGACGGAACGCATTGGTCGTATTGTGGAAATGCACGCCGATTCCCGCGAAGATCGCGATGTAGCGAAAGCCGGAGACATTGTTGCTCTCGTTGGCCTCAAGAATGTTCAAACAGGTCACACGCTTTGCGATCCGAAAGATCCAGCAACACTGGAGCCGATGGTTTTCCCTGAGCCCGTTATCTCAGTTGCCATTTCGCCGAAAGACAAAGCGGCTTCCGAGAAGCTTAGCGAAGCGATCGGCAAAATGGTTCGTGAAGATCCTTCATTCCACGTTGAGTCTGACGTCGAGACCGGTGAGACAATCCTTAAAGGTATGGGTGAACTTCACCTCGACATCAAGGTGGACATTCTTAAGAGAACACACGGTTGCGAAGTCGAAGTGGGTGCCCCTCAGGTGGCTTACCGGGAGACAATTACTCAGCGAATCGAAGATTCCTATACTCACAAGAAGCAGTCCGGTGGTTCCGGTCAGTTCGGTAAGATCGACTACATCATCGAGCCTCTTGAGCCCGGAAGCGAAGGCTTCGAGTTCGAGTCAAAGGTTGTTGGTGGTAACGTTCCTAAAGAATATTGGCCGGCAGTTGAGAAAGGCTTCCGTCTTTCTAAGGACAAAGGTGTTCTTGCCGGCTTCCCAATGCTCGACTTCAAAGTGACTCTCGTTGACGGTGGATTCCACGCGGTTGACTCCTCTGCAGTTGCTTTCGAGATCGCTGCGAAGTCCGCTTATCGTCAGTCCATCCCCAAGGCTGGACCTCAATTGCTTGAGCCCGTAATGAAACTCGACGTCTTCACTCCAGAAGATCACGTCGGTGATGTCATTGGTGACCTTAACCGACGTCGCGGAATGATTAAGAGCCAGGACACAACACCAACCGGTGTTCGCGTCAAAGCAGATGCTCCTTTGAGCGCGATGTTCGGATACATCGGCGATCTTCGTACGATGACATCAGGTCGTGGTCAGTTCTCCATGGAGTTCTCACACTACTCAGCTTGCCCACGCAATATCTCCGAAGAAATTATCGCTAAAGCTCTCGCTGAGAAAGAGCTGAAGGACAAAAGCTAAGCGCTCTCCTTCAAACTAATTCAAAAAAACCGGGCCTAACCGCTCGGCTTTTTTTGTGCCCTGATTTCACCATCATCCCTTCAAGTTGAGAGAGATGAAGATAGTCCAGCGCCACGCAGGAGGATAGAAATCACGATAGGTTCGATTTCACTGCAGGAGACTCAGCGAAAGACTCACGCTTGTTCCAATGAATCGGGGCAGTAACCAAAAAAGGCCCCGACACTACTGTCATGACCTTTTTCTGCTAACGACTATGAGAAAAATAATTTAAGCAGCAACCGGCTGCTCAGGCACATCCAGGCGGAGGCGTGACCAGCCCACCTGAGAAGCATCTTCACTGGATTCCTGACCAACAAAGGCAGTCAGCTTGGCATTGCCTTCGAGTGAAAATGCAGGATAGAGGAAAATCTCACCAAGAATGCGAACACTGCAGACGAAATTCTTGCCGAAACGATAGAGAGTGAGATCGCAAGGAACCGGCTCACCGGGGCTCAAAGGCGCCTTGGAAAGATATCCAATCACTTCTCCGCCATTGCTGAGGTCACACACCTCTCCAGTAGCAGGATAGATCGCGACTGTAATACCATTGCGGCGGGTCTCGTCCTGAATACCTACAACAATGCGACGAGTGACGCGGGTTGGCTCAAGATCGACTTTAAAACTGACTTCAGCATTTGGCTGATCAACGTTCGGCGTTTCACCCAGTTTTTCGATCGTAAACTGGCT
>JAOFXR010000023.1 GCA_028047635.1 Verrucomicrobiales bacterium | reverse complement strand
TAGTTGATGGAACGATGCAGTTGAAAGAAAAATCATCCAGCGTTCTCGAGCGTGCCCTTAAGCTTGTTGCGAGCAGGGCCGTCGCAGAGCTCCGCGAGGAAACGATTCAGAAGCAGCCGGGCCAAGAGTCACTAACGACGGTCTCGAACACGACGACCGACTCCCCTTTCAAAAATACCGTTGAGGACGGAATGGAAGAGGAAGAAGAGAAAATTGAGATCATTGCCGCTCAGACGCTTTCCTATAAAACTCCCGATGAAATTAACGCCGAGGTCGACAACCTCAAAAAGCGCCTCATCGAGTTGGAGCAGTTTCTCGCCACCACTTATCAGGAAGCCGATAAGACAAAAACAACCGTGGATATGGCATCCAAAGTAGCCCGTGAAACGCCTGAGCTGATCGCCGAGCGAACCGAAGCGGAGAAGCAGGCGGCCAAAGAACTCGCCGACGCAGAGGCCGAGCGAAAGCGCCATGAACAAATTCTCGTCGAGCAAGCAAAGAAGATCGACGAGCTCAAGGAAAAGTATCTCGCGACCTTTCCGAAGCGGGACTGATCTCGGCCACATTCTTGGGAATGCGGCTGCATCCATCCCGTAGCTGCGTTTGCAAAAACGTGGCCGCCAATCTTCACCGCCACGCCTCAAGGATAATGAATACGCCAAAAACGATCCCAGTAATCATCACTAAACGGATCTAACTCCGGATAGCCCGGAACCATACACCCGGAAAAATCCCACTCTTTCCAGAGCTCCACATATCCCGCTCGCACCGGATTTTCATTCAAGTAGCCGATAACCTTCGCAAAAGCATCGCGCTCCCTATCCTTCTCACGAAGCACATTATCATAAGCCTGCTTTTGCCATTCGCAGCTCTTCGCCTTTAAAAGAGCATTCGAATGCTTTCGCAAGAATCTAACGAGATTCTTTTGGCAGCATTCTTCACTCCTCCCCATGATTACAAGGTGGAGGCGCTCGGGCATGAGACAATAGGCCGGACACACCGCCTCATATCGGCTGAGCGAATGGAGCAACAAAACCCGAAACTGAAGGTGAAACAACTCGTCCAGCCATCCTGTCTGACGATCCTTCACCGAGAAAGTCCAATGAACCTGCGCAAACCCTTCGTAAGCAGAATCGTCAAGACGCTGAAGATGCCGGTGCTCCATAGCTGGAAATTCTAACGGAAAATTCCCTACCCGAGCAAGCGCAACGCAGCCGCGTTTGCAAAAACGTGGCTCTCAAAGCCAGTCAGCCGCCACGTTCTAGCGAACGCAGCTACATCCCTAACTACTCCACCCCGAGCAACTTCAACTCATACCCAGCAACATCCTCAGGCGAAGTATCTGGCATATAGAACGACGCCTCGATGACACGGCGCTCGCCTGGAAGCAGAGGTGCCTGAATATTGCTCACTCCGCTGAATTCACCGGGCTTGATCCGATTGCTGAAATGCTTTGAGATGCTGTTGTGTCCCAAAGGGATTGCCTCCCCATCGTTTCCGGTCACGGACGCTTGAAACTTCATAAACTTGATCTGCCTCTTCCCGGTATTCTCCAAGGTAAGGATGAGCTTGAGCAGCGCCATCGTGTCATCCCCAAGCGAGCCTTTCGATCGCAGCACATTTCGCTCCCACAGCTGAAAATCGTAGTCGGGCGGTAAGTTTACATCCCCTGAGGCCAGCTCCAGCAATTTACCGGGCTCCGCCTCACCTGAAAACGAGCTATGATTGAAAAGCAACGAAGTAAGCCTCGCCTCAACGATTTCAGGAGCCTGCTCCTCCTTAAAAATAAGAACACGAAAAGGAATGCTGTCTCCCGCAACGGCCGCGGACCGATGTGAAGGCAAAATATCAAACTCGTGTTCCGCGAAGACTTTTTCATCGTTCCCAAGAAGCTCAAGTTTAGCCCTCATCCCACTGATTGTCACCGGGCCAGCTAAAATCGTGCCCAACAGCTCATATCCGTATTTCCCTCCGTCGTATCGAGTCAGGACCGATGACCGTGAAGCGAATAAGAAGTCATCGCCCACCTCAGCGAGGGGGAATTCAACAGGAATGACAACAGGACCAGTCTTCCTAGCGGCAACCGTCTCGGTTTGAGGTGGCGTCTCCTTTGACATGATCAAGACTTCGTCTTCGACTACTGAATCTCCCCCAACGAGCTGCCCCAGCGCAAATAACCCGCCAGAACAATTAAAACAGGCTTGAGCCAACTGGTTAAACTCGCATTCTCATCCGCAAGTTTCTCCAAATCCGTAAGTTCGCGAATCGCCTCCACATGGGTCGCGTCCCTTGTGATGCACAGCCGAAACAATTTCTCGGCCTGAGCACGATTTGAATCCACTTTCCCCTCTCGATATTCAGAGGCGTAGGCTTTTCCCAAGACAAAACCTAACTCAGAGTCGTGAGGCAAAACCACATAAGCCTGATTCAGTTCAGCGATGGCATCATCCCAGTTTCCGTGCTCAAAAAACAAAAAGCCCCGTTCACGATGCTAACCCGCTTCCTGAACCAGTTTTTCATAAGCGTCATCATCGAGGCCATACTTTACGGCAAGTGCGCGAAGTGATTCAGAATCGAGCTCCGGAGCCTCTCCATCCCGTTGCTCAAGAATCTTCTCCAGGAATTTCTCAAGCGCATCAGGGTTTGAAGGAGAGGAACTCATAGTTTGAAAGCTGTAGCCTGGCAACAGGATTGGTCTCGCTCACCTATCTTCACGCAAAACAACACCGAGATACAGCATTTTTCCTTTTACGAAAATCGGGTGAGCCACATTTGGGCAAACGCAGCTACGAACCTCCAGCCGCCAGATTTCACTCACGGAGACGGGCACGTGACCAACTCACTTTCCAAAATCCGCGCGGAGCTTCTTCAATACATTCCCGACATACCCACCAACACGGGGAGCCTCTTTTCCGGGCTTGGCAGGCAATGCGAGAATCGCCTCCGATTCTGATGCCGCAGACTCGTCGAGGTAGTCGATTGCATTCATCGCCAGAATCGCTTCGAAAACATTGCCGGTCGCCTGATTAGCGTTGCTCAAGAGAGTCGCTACGGCCTTTTTCTGATCAGCCTCATCCCCAAAGCGCCCCAGTGACTCCGCCGCGACAATTGCCACACTGGCGCACTCATCTCCAAGCGCTGCATGCAGAACGTCGTGCCCCGCTTTCAATCCAGCCTCCTTGTGAATGAGAAGCCCCGTCGCCCCCCAATAACGAACCGCATCATCTTTGCTTTTCAGAAGCTCAATGATCGCAGGAATATCTTCAGCCTTCTTCGAGGATGCCAACTGAGCCGCCGCGAAAACCGCATCGAAATCATACTGCGCCGGATTCTGCCCCATTTCGTAGGGCGTGCTGCCTTCACTTCTCGCGTGAACCTCTGCCTCGGGGAGAAACCCGACATCACGGATCTCTTTTTCCCACTCCTGATGCGCCTTCCGCATCTTGGCGAGAACGTCCTCATGATCCGCTGATTCAGCGAGGTTATTGACTTCGTCCGGATCAGTTTCCAGATCATACAACTCCTCGGCTGGCTTCTCTTTCCAGAAATGCGATTGAGCCTCGTTCAGTTCACCCGCATGAA
Source organism: Verrucomicrobiales bacterium (assembly GCA_028047635.1). Taxonomy (GTDB): domain Bacteria; phylum Verrucomicrobiota; class Verrucomicrobiia; order Verrucomicrobiales; family DEV007; genus Arctic95D-9. The sequence goes on along the minus strand of JAOFXR010000023.1, from coordinate 41,938 downwards.
ACATATCGTGCCAGACGCGAGTCGTTGGTGTTTGAAACATGTAATCGATGTATTGCCCGTATATACGATGCGGCATGTATTGGCGAATGTAGACGTAGCGCTGTCCGAGAACCGTTCGAACGAGATCGACTCGCTCGTCCATTCTACCGCGAAACCCATAACTGTATTCAGGAGACGCCGTCTCAAACTGACCGGCAAACGCGTGCCCGTGCATCCAGGGCTTGGGCTCGACACCGACAAGGCTCAACATCGTCGGAGCCAGGTCGATAAATCCAATCATTCGATCACTCGTGCCACCCGTTTCATACTCATCCGGAGCGAGGTGTTTCCACTTCGCAGGAAAGTGGGCGATAAAGGGAACATGAAGCCCGGAATTGTAAGGCCAACGCTTACTGCGAGGCATACCCGAGCCATGGTCCCCCCAATAGATGACGACGGTATTGTCGGCGAGACCTGCGTCTTCGATTTCCTGAAGACGAGCACCAAGGCTCGCATCCATCTGAGTGAGACGATCATAATACTGAGCCCAGTCTCTTCGAACCTCGGGCGTGTCCGGATGATAAGCAGGAATGCGGGCTTTGGCAGGATCGTGAAGGCGCAGTTCGTCCGCCATTTCGTTTCGAATTTTCGACTCATGCGAAATCGTCTCATTGAAAACCGCAAAGAACGGCTGCCCCTTTTTGCGTTTTTTCCAGTGCGCCTTCTTATTGCTTTCATCCCATACCTGCCCCGTCTTCACGAGGTTGTAATCCTCTTTCGAACTATTGGTGCAGTAATACCCCAACTCGCGAAGATAAACGGGGAACATCTTCATCGAATCCGGAAGCGCTGTCTCTGATCGCATGTGCTCGGCACCGGTCGACGGAGGAAAAATACCGGAAATCACTGTCGTTCTCGCAGGCGCACAAACAGGAGCATTCGAACTCGCCCTTGTATAGCGCAGCCCGCGCGCAGCGAGCGCATCAAGATGAGGAGTCACCGCATACTCGTCGCCATAACAGCCCAATTGAGGACCGTTATCTTCGGATGAGATCCAGAGAATGTTCGGAAGCTCAGCCGCGCGAATCATGGGACTGATAAGCACTGCCGCGAGAAGGAGATAATATAATTTCTTAGTCATGTTGCCGTTTTAAAACTCAACCCTGTTAGGTCTGAGGAGCAACAGGGTTAGGTCCAATAACCCAACCCTGTTTGGTCGGGCATTACACCCTGTTAATTGATCACTTATCCAATCTGAGGATAATCCCAGGGAGCTCGATAGTCACGTCGCAAGAGCGCACTGGCTTCCGGATCATTCGCGATCGTTTCGGTTTCGCCGTCCCACTCAATGCTTCGCCCCACTTTGAGGCTGATCATCCCTAACAAGCTCATATTAGTGGCGCGGTGACCGACTTCGACATCTGCAACCGGAAGTCGCTTTTGCTCGATCGATTCAATAAAATCGCGCCACAGTGGCGGAACATTGTGACCGTCTTTTTCGTTATCAAACTGCGGATCTTCGTGAATGGCCCCCCCCCCTTTCGATGGATAGAAAGTCCAACCATCGCGCCACCCCATGTGAAAGGTGCCTTTGGTTCCGTAAAAATAACAGCCGACTTTGGACTTCTCGGCATCATTCCCTGCGAAGCGACGGTGTTCCCAAATCGCGGTGAATTTTTCAAACTCATAGGTCACCACCTGATGATCAGGCGCGTCGGTGGTTTGCTCTTTCTCATTCAGAACAGGAGCACCCTTAATTGGCCGCCCTCCCGTAGAGTATATTTTCTTCGGATGCTTTTCGTCCGACCACCAGAGAATCTGATCGAGCCAGTGCACCCCCCAGTCACCGAGAGTGCCATTGGCGAAGTCGAGAAAATTCCGAAAACCGCCGGGATGAATCCGCTTATTAAAGGGGCGCAAAGGAGCCGGGCCACAATAGAGATCCCAGTCGATATGTTCCGGTGTCGGCTGATTCGGAGTCGGTTTCTCGGGGCCGCCGCCGCCATGAGCAAAGGCACGAATCATTCCGATATCGCCAGCATTACCATCCTTTAAAAATTCCATCCCACTCACATGGTGAGGACCAATTCGACGGTGCATCCCGACTTGAACGACGCGCTTCTCTGCCCTCGCCGCATTCACCATGGCGCGACTCTCCTGAATTGTATGCCCGGTTGGTTTCTCGACAAAAACGTGAGCGCCCGCTTCGATACAGGCAATTCCCTGAAGCGCATGCCAATGATCCGGCGTCGAAATGATCGCGATTTCAATATCTTCTTTCTCGAGCATCTCCCGATAATCGCGATAGGTGTTCGGAATTTTCCCGGCGATGCCATCCACTTCGTCAGCAGATATTTCGAGTGCGTCGGCATCGACATCGCAGAGCGCCACGACATCACATTGACCATCTTCAATCGCAACCGAGAGAATATTCATCCCCCACCATCCGGAACCAATCAGAGCAGTTCGGTATTTTTTTCCTGACTTGGATTTCGCTTTTACCCAGGGAGCGATCGAGGATCCCGCAAAGGCGGCGGTTCCAACTGCATTCTGAACGAATTTTCGGCGGTTGATAGGATTCATCATTTCGAATTTGGCACGTGTAAGGTCACTTCGCGACCGGCGCAAATCGGATCATGAAAGAGCGCAAGCTTCTTGCCAGGCATCACAACCGGGAAAATCACGGTTTCTTTGAGGCCGCAATCTCTTTAAAAAGGGGGACAAATAGTTCTTTCAGTTCCATGGCCCCAAACTCCGAGACGTGATTACGATCCCGATAAAGAGGCTTTCCTTCTCTTGCCATGAGATAGCTTCCCCTTTCATCCGAAAAAAGCGGAAGCGGATCAAGAACCTGGGCATCTGTCTTCGCAAGGGCGCGGTCGATCAAAGTATTCATCGGTTGATCATCCTCGCGCTTTTCCATCAAGGTCGGCGCTAGAGAATTCAAACGACCTCCACGGCTTGCGATTTGAGCAAGTGTCTCAGGCACACTTCTCGAATGCTCTCCCACACTTCTCATCAACCAAATCTGTCTGCCTTCAGCTTCCAGCTTTTGAACCATTTTCGCTAGATTTCTTACAAAAATATCTGCCCTTTCCTCCATGGAATCACCTGTGCTTCCGTCCTCCTGAATCATGTGCCTCATATCCCCGGGACCGTCCCCAAATACATAGTAAGGCCATCGGGCGACGAAGAGTACCTTCTTGAGATCATTCTCTTCAATGTGCTTTTCGACACGCTCTAAAAAGTTGAGAGCGCCGTCACGCCGCCCCTTGCGGTAAGTGCCCGAAATAGGAATAGTCCCTGGCTGATGCGCGGATAAAACCCTCACTCCGTATTCTTTTCCAAGCGCATCCATCACGGGCTTCAAGGCGGCCGAGTGGCTGTCTCCCCACAAAAGTAGCGATGGCGAATCCGGCGATTGATCGCCGAGAATTTTGGGGCCTCCGGTTCTATCCCACTCGTCGATGCGATGCAGCCTCAAGGCATCGTTCGCTTCATCAGGTTCAAACAAGAGTTCATTGACCGACTCCGAAAATCGCGCGGGAATCCCTTTACTTTGGATAAACAGGAGCCCCAGGGAGATCGCCCCAAGCGAAAAAATTAGCGCCGTTACCGTGAGTCTCTTCATCCCGGGAAAGACGTTTTTTGTCCGGACAGGGGTCTCAATGAAACGATAGGTGATCCACGCCAACAACACCGAGAGAAGCAGTCCAAAAGATCCCCAGACAGCATCAGTATCTCCCAGCCGCAGATACCCGATAAAAACTAAAACCGGCCAATGCCATAGGTAAAGAGGGTAAGAGATTTTCCCAATCCACACTAAAAACGGATGCGACAACCCTTTTCCAGAGAGTGTCAACTTTCCGGAGTTACCAAGAATAAAGGCAGCGGCACCCAAACAAGGCATCAACGCAGCGACTCCTGGAAAAACCGTATTCTCATCAAAGAGAAAATAGCTTAGCAAAATGAGTCCGAGACCACCCAGAGCGATTCCGGAGCCAAACCGGGGAGCCTCCTTTTTCCTCAATAAATACCAGGCAAGAATCACCCCCAAATCGAGTTCAAAAATTCTAGCGGGCAGAAGAAAAAAGGCAAAACTGACATCGCGAGTCGATAGGTAAAAGCTCAACCCCAACGAGATCAGGATAAAAAGCAGAATAATGATTCCAACGACGCGTCGACCGAACCTCGCAAAAGGAATCAGGATCAAAGGGAGAAAGAGGTAGAACTGCTCTTCAACCGCCAATGACCAAGTATGGAGAAGCGGCTGAAATTCAGACGCCGTTTCAAAGTAACCTGATTGTCTCCAGAAATAAAAATTGGCTACGAGCAGAGGTTGCGAGATGAGCGATTTGCCGTAATCAAGCAAATGGGCAGGAATAAGCCAAAACAATGCCGCGACGGTCGTCAGCAAAACAACGGCAGCCCACGCAGGGAAGAGCCTCCGAAGTCTCCGCCCCCAGAATCGTTTAAAACTAAAGGTTCCCGCTTCCGCTTCTTTAAGAATCAACGTCCCAATAAGGTAGCCCGAAATCACAAAAAACACATCGACCCCCGTGTACCCCCCGGGGAAACCCATCCCAGCGTGAAAAAAAAGTACCGGAATTACAGCAATGGCACGCAGACCATCAATCTCCGGTCGGTATTGCAACGAATTATCTTTTCCCATCCTGCACCAGCATACACATTTTCGGATCGTGATCACTCACATTTTTCATCGATTGATTTCATCGTATTTTCAATGTTTCATGATCCACCGTAAATGAAAAGCCCAACCCGCGTTCTCTTTGTTTGTCTTGGGAATATATGCCGTTCGCCTTCCGCCGAAAACGTGATGCGCCACCTCGTGAACGAAGCGAATATCACTCACAAAATCGAGCTTGATTCAGCCGGAACTGCTGGATGGCATACCGGAAAGTCACCGGATTCCCGCATGTCGGCTGCAGCCGCAAAAAAAAGCTATGCGATGAAGGGCCGCGCCCGCCAGGTGAAGCCGAACGATTTTGTGAAATTTGATCTCATACTCGCGATGGACCAGAGCAACTACGACGATCTCACTGTGGTCCGCGCAGACTGCCACACCCCCCATGCGAAACTGCAACTGTTCTGCGATTTTTGCACCGAGCATGACGAAACGGAAGTACCTGATCCCTACTACGGGGGCCCGGAGGGATTCGACTACGTGATTGAATTACTCGAAGATGGGTGCGGTCACCTTCTCAATCAGATTCGAAGCGGAAAGGTTGATTGAGTAAATCACTAAGCGATCGATTCAGAACAGAAAAAAGCCCACTTCCGGACAAACCGGAACTGGGCTTCTTCGTTTAAAATTAGTCGACTGGGAAATTACTCAGCTTTCTTGTCATCTCCTTCGCCCTTCTTGCCTTTGCCGCCTTTGCCGCCTTTGCCGCCCTTGCCACCTTTACGTGGAGCAGAGAGTTCCTTCTTGTCGAGTTCGCCATCTTTGTTCTTGTCTTGAGCAGCGAACATCTTATCGAGAGCACCTTCTTTGTCCTTGAAGCGCTCAGCCATAGGACCCGCAGCAAACTCTTCTTTAGAAATAGTTCCACTATCGTCCTTGTCGAGCTTCTCGAGCATCATCTCAGCACGCTTGGCCGGATCGCCGCCTTTTCCTTTTTCACCTTTTCCTTTGCCGCCTTTGTCATCATCCGCCTGAACGAGACCGAGTGAAAGACCTGCAAGAATAGTAACCGAGTATAAAAGAATTTTTTTCATAGATAGATTGGATTTTTTTTAAGGTTAAGGAATTGCTTCCAGTGATATCAAACACCAGCCCCCTATGAATGGTTGCGGAAAAAGATCATTATTCTGAAGTTTTCTTCATCGCCTCTTCCATAAGAGAAAAACCACGGCTCACCAGATTGGCTCTGTCATCGAGCATCCCGGCGCTCAAAAGAGCATTATCGAGAAGCTGACGGGCGACCATATTCGCCAAATCAGGATTCGACTCACGAATACCGGAAAGCTGATGAATGAGTGAGTGTCTCGGATTAATCTCAAGGTTCACTTTCACCTCAGGAAGTGCCTCTTCCGGATTCATGGCCTGCATCATTTGACGCATCTGAGCGGTCATCCCCTGATCAGACGTCAAGACCGCGGCGGGGCTACTGACTAATCGTTTTCCAGCGGTTACTTCCTCAACGGACTCAGAAAGCGTCTCTTTCAGATAATTACTGAGCGCTTCCAACTCCGCTTCCGCAAGCAACTCACCTTCCGGCTCCGATGCCGCATCGTCGTCCAGCTCAAGCTCTGCGCTCGCTGCTGAAACCAGTGCTTTCCCGTCGAAATCACGAAGGTGCTGAAGCAAATATTCATCGATATGATCAGTGAAGTAGATGACCTCGAGACCGCGTGATTTGAGTGCTTCCAAGTATGGCCCGGACTCAACCGAAGTGCGATCAGCTCCGCTGAGGTAATAGATTTTATCCTGATCGTCTTTCGCTCTCGTGAGGTAATCCTCAAAACCCGTTTGCTCACCCGGCTCGGTCATCGAGCTTTCGAAGCGAAGCAACTTGGTCAGAGATTCACGATGATCGAAATCTACGACGATTCCCTCTTTCAGGAAACGGCCAAACTTGGCGTAAAATTCTTTATACTTGTCAGCGTCATTTTTGACTTCGCCGGCAAGGAACTTAAGAAAACGCTTCGTAACAACCCGGTTAAGTTTGCGAACCAGACTGCTGTCCTGCATTGACTCACGGCTGATATTAAGAGGAATGTCTGCACTGTCGATGACACCGCGGATAAAACGCAACCACTCAGGGAGAAGGCCCTCTGGCTTGTCGTCGATCAGCACGTTCTTACAATAAAGCGAAACACCGGCCTCCATTTGGCCCATGCCAAAGAGTTCCGTATTCTCAGTCGGAACAAAGAGAAGCGCGTTGAGTTCGATCGGCATCTCTGCGTTGAAATGCATTCGGTAACGAGGCTCGTCGAACGCCTTCGCTGAAAATTTGTAAAACTCGGTATACTGCTCCTCGGTGACATCACCTTTCTTTTTCCGCCAGATCGCTTCGATCGTATTAACACGATCTTCTCCAATCATAATAGGGAAAGAGACGAAAGCAGAGTAGTTCTCGAGGATCGTTTTGACACGCCCTTCTTCAGAGAAATCTTCGCAATCTTCGCGAAGCTTCAGGACGATTTTGCATCCACGGTCGAGTTCCTCGTCGGACTCTTCGATCTCGTAGCCGGTTTTTCCATCGCTCTTCCAGACCAGAGAGGGCTCACCTTCACGCCAGCTGCGGGAATAAACGGTCACTTCATCAGCAACCATAAAAGCGGAATAAAACCCCACACCGAACTGACCAATCAGAGCGCTTTCTTTTTGCTGATTTTCTTCGAGTGCTTTCACAAAGGCTTTTGAACCGGAATGCGCAATCGTTCCAATATTCTCGTGAAGCTCGTCGCGGGTCATTCCAAGACCATGGTCGATGATCGTCACGGTTTTCGCTTCAGCATCAGACTCAATCTGAATTTCGAGAGGAAGATCCGGCTGGTGAACCGCGCTCTCAGTCAGCTGAGTATGTCGCATTTTCTCCAAAGCATCGGAGGCATTCGAAACCAGCTCACGAACAAAAATCTCTTTGTCGGTATAGAGCGAATTGATGACGATATCGAGCACCTGGCTGACTTCAGCTTGGAACTCTCTCTTTTCGGGTGTGTGGGTCGTTGACATAGTAAATCAATTCAATTTTAGGGATGCAAAAATGGATGCTCCCGCCCTGATGTCAAGGGGGCTCAGAAATCCATTCACGAAGATTGGAGTCCGAAAAGCGAAGGCACCGATTCCACCTGAAACAGCGCGCCAGCTCAGCAGCTGAGTCCCGTAGTTTCGGTCGAAGATGACGTCCGAAAGCCCGAAGAGCAAAGCCATGCCCTTCACTCACCGATAAAAGCACAAAGCTTCTCTCAGGAAGAAATCGGAGGTGGTCGACGTATTCCGCTGCTTTCCGCTTCGAGTGCAGTCAGAATCGAATGGTCTGCGCCATCGGGAACGAGAACAATCTCACTGTTTCCGGCGAGGATTTCCTGAGTCTCAAGAACACTGAAAAGCGTGTCCACCACCTCGGGATCCTCTCCCACTTTAGAAAGCGCTTCACCAACGAGGCGCGGCCTAACGGCATTCGCCTTCGCATTTTCGATCGAGGCCTCCCGCTCTGCACGGGATTCGATAATATCAGTCTGGTTATCCCCCGCCTGGCGAATCGCCGACGTCACCTGAGTAAGACGGTTCACCACCTTCTGCTCAATCTGATGAATCATCTCGTGATCCCGAAAATGCACCTTCCTGATGTAAACAGAGCCCAGCGAGTATCCCCAGTTCTCAGACTTCGGTGAAACCTCCGCCCGCACTTCCCGGCTCATGTAGTGTCGGTTCTGCATCATGTCATCCAGAGGCATATTGCTGAGGCAGCGCACCGTTGTGTTGGTGACATTCGCCTGGAGAGACCCTTCCGGATCACTGTTTTCAAAGAGAAATGCCACCGGATCGCTCACTCGCATTTCATACCACACACCAATGCCCACGGGGGTTCCCTCTTCCGAGTTCACGGCTCGGCTTCGGAGATATCGCTGATCGAGACGCATATCGAGGGTGTAAACCTTCCCGAAGAACGGCACGAGGAGAACTTTCAATCCCAATTTGAATGGAGTGATGTGTAATCCCGGCTCATCAAGCACGCCGATCACTTTTCCGAAAAGCACGAAAACCTTGCAACGACACTCATCGATCGTTGTAAACCAGCACAGATACTTAAAAATTCCGATGAGAATAGGCAAGCCAATGAGCAGCCCCAGAAAAGCGGCAATAAATCCGGTTAAAAATTCGGCAAAATTCATGAATTGGTCCCTCCCTTCGTATCAATAATTTTTCCGGCGCGCCGGTAGAGCTGTAATTTTACATTTCGTAGATACGACACGAGCGCTTTCGATCCCCCGTTCGTTTTCAATTCTTTCAGCTCGTCCGCAACTCGCAAGAGCGGCTCGACTTCGGCCTGAACCCGCATCGTCTGAATCTCCACGGCGCGCTTGGACTGCTCAATTTTCTGATCCGCGCCCGCCTGAGCCAAACTGATATCGGCCGAGACTTCGTTGTGCGCGGTGTTGATCGCCGCCAGGGCAGATTCAATTTCTCCCGGAGGATCAATTCCCGTAATCAGCGAAGCATCCAACTCGATCCCGTAGCGAGCAGCCGAGCTCAGACACTCCGTATCCATCTGTGTATTCAAATCATTCAGATTTTTCCTGAGATCATTAATCGAAATGCCTTCAAGCGGAACCGAATCGCCTTCGATCAACGCTTCCTCGATATCACCGAGCGGAAGCGCCGATTCCTTCGGTGCCTCAAAATTAGCAATACGCTCACGGAGAATCGAAACGAAATAGCCCATGATGTGAGTCACAGGGTGTTTAACACCAAAGATAAACGCGTAGAGATTTTGCTCGGACACCTTGTAGCGAAGCTGACCGGTCACATCAATGTTGAGCTGATCTTTCGTCACCGCCTCGAGTATTGTGCCGCCATTATTGACCGAAGAATCTTCCGGATCGTAAGCGATACTTGCCGTTTCAATCGCCACGCTCACTTTGTGAACCCTTTGCCAGGGCATCTTCACATAAGGACCTCCCGGCTGTTTGACCTGCACGAGAGGGAAATTGTACCTGGATTTGTGATCATCAGTGAGATGATCCGCGATGGGAAGATCCAAGGTCGTCTTCCCCTTCACTCGCTGGGCTCGTCCCAAAGTCGTGACCACCGCTCGCTCATTTTGCTCCACCGTATAAAAGCCGGTAAAGACACAGCGAACGAAGAACCAGACAATCCCCCCGATGATTATTCCAATAATGAAGCTCATTTCGAGCTCGACTCTGAAGATTGTTATTTCTTCCGCCAAGCTATTTCGAATTTAAATAGGGCAACAATCACGTCACTTATATCCCCCAAGGTTTCGACTTGAAGGTCACCCACTTTGACCGCACAATTCCAGCAATCATGTCTCAAACTCTTGTCGCGGCGGTAAGCTCCGGAAATTTCGATCCTAATGCTACCGGTTCACCGACCCTTCTCATCGTCTATTTTTGTCTCGCGATTGGGGTTTCCTTTTTCTGCTCTGTCTGGGAAGCCGTGATTCTCAGCGTTACGAACCCCTACGTGGCCAACCTCAAGAACAAGAAACCCAAAGTGGGCCTGCGCCTCGAAGAGCTGAAGACGCACATTGGTCGACCGCTCACCTCCATCCTCACGCTCAATACCATTGCACACACCGTTGGCGCAATGGGGGTTGCTTCTCAGGTAACTGCACTGGGTGGTGGAAAATGGGACGCCGCTGCGGGTGCTCTCATGACGTTCGCCATTCTGATCTTATCGGAGATCATTCCAAAAAACCTCGGAGCGCAGCATTGGCGAACCTGGGCGCCCTGGGTCAGTCTTTGCCTCCAGATTTTGGCAAAAATTATGACCCCTGTAGTCTGGTTCATCGAGCTTTTCAGCAAAGGACATCATGGCGAGGCCGCTTTCTCCCGCGAAGAACTTCGCGTCATGGCTGAGGTCGGAACAAGGCAGGGAAAACTCAAGGAAGACGAGTCACGCATTCTCGAAAATCTACTCACTCTCGGTGAAATTTCGGTGAAAGAAGTGATGACGCCACGTGTCGTTGTTTTCGCTCTGCCGGAAGACACCACCGTTCAGCTCTACCTTGATCGCCACAACAGCTCCCCTTTTTCCCGCATCCCGCTATACAGCGAGAACCGCGATGACATCAAAGGGTTCGTCTTGAAGCACGATATCCTCCTCGCTGCAGCAAGGGATCAATTTGACGTTACCCTGAAAGAACTCGTGCGCGAAATCGCTGCGATGCCGCAAATCACCAAACTCACCGATGCGTTCCAGCACCTCGTCGCGAACCGTCACCACGTCGCCATCGTCCTCGACGAATACGGAGGCATGGGAGGGCTCGTGACAATGGAAGATGTCGTCGAAACACTGCTCGGATTGGAAATTGTCGACGAAGCGGATACCCGCGAAGACATGCAGGAATTCGCGAGAAATCTCTGGACCACCCGCGCGAAAAAGATGGGCCTCGAGATGGAGCCAGTGCCCTCAGATGATGTGATTAGGCCTGAGGAGTAGGGCCCAACCATCGCAGGCGTTTCCGGGAACAATTCCCCCATCGCTTCGAAAAAAGGGCTCTTACATGAACTCCGATGAGTTCCTCGTAATCCGATTTTTTCCCATTCATCTCCATGACATGAAAACCATGGAGAATCGACATGTCACAAAATCATGCAGATCGGTTATTTAACAAAACGACTATCTTCATGAAAATCAATCTCCTGCTCCCCGCCATTTTCGGCCTGGCTTCATTCACCGCTTCTGCGGTCGAATACGAAACGGACATTTTCCCGATTTTTAAATCAAAATGTTCCAAATGCCATATGGAAGGGAGCTCTAAAGGAGGCGTGGCGCTCGACCTCGATGAGATTACGAAAGAAATTGGCTCCAGCAAAGCCATCGTTCCGGGCGACACGGAGAAGAGCGACCTCTTCGAAAAAGTCACCCTGCCCGACGACGATGGCGATAAAATGCCGCCCGAAGGAAAAGGAAGGCCCATGTCTGCGGGTGAGATTGCAAAATTAAAAGAGTGGATTGAATCCGGCGCTCAGGTTGGCGACGAAAAGCCCGAAATGACGGACACCGGAACCGATGAAAAGCCGGAAGGCATGGCAAAACGACCCAATCCCATCGAAGGCAGCTGGACCAACACCTCCGGGAAAACGATCAAGGCGACTCTCGTCCGGGTCGACGGAGACAAAGCGATTCTGCGAATGAATGGAAAAGACTTTCCTTACCCTATCGAAAATCTCACCGCCGACAGTCAGAAGATTATTCAGGGATTCGCCGAAGCCTGGAACAAAGCATCCCCGTAGCATTTACACCACTTAGAACCGCGTTCTCTCCGCAATACGCTTATCCCTGGACGCGAAAGGCGGCAGACAAACTCGCGCAGACGCGCCCTTGTCCGTGATCCCACCAAGACACTAGGATATAGGCCTTGAAATGCTTCATCTTCATTGCGACGCTCTACCTGAGCATCGTTCCGCACCTTTCGGCCACGCCTGCTAACCATAAGGCGTTCGAAAAATACTTCGGTCCGCTCTTGTCCGAGAATCAGAAGTCCTGCGCCGTTTGCCACGTTCGCGACAAACCGGAGGGCGCTGAATCGCTCAAAGACTTCCCCCACAATCCCTTCGGAAAAAGCCTCGCCGCTCTGGATGGAAAGATCGTCGACCGATTCGATACTGTTTTCTCCTCCGGAGACGCTCTCGATAAAATCCTCGTCGGGATAAAACCAGCTGAACCGGGTCAAGTCACTGACCTAACCCTGTTGAGTCAAAAGAAGGAGCAATTCGACGCCTTTCATAACCGCTATCCATGGCGGCCATTCGAGCAGGTGAAACGCCCTGACGTTCCCACCGATACCAACAACTGGGGAAGCAATGAAATCGACCACTTCATCGCCGCCGAGCATGTGCGACTTGGTCTTTCCCCACGGAGCGAAGCCTCCCCCGAGATCTGGCTTCGGCGAGTCACCGTCGACCTCACCGGACTCGTTCCCTCGACAGAGGAAATTCGCGCCTTCCAGAAAAATCCCGACTACGAAGCGAAGGTAGACGAATTACTGGCGAGCCCGCACTACGGAGAACGTTGGGGACGACATTTTATGGACGTGTGGCGGTATGCTGATTGGAGCGGCTACAAAGGCGTTGTTCGTCAAAGTGCCCGCCACATCTGGAATTGGCGCGACTGGATTGTCGAGTCACTCAACGATGACAAAGGCTACGACCAAATGATTCTCGAAATGTTCGCCGCCGACGAACTCTATCCCGGTGACGAAAAAAAGCTCAGAGCGACCGGCTACCTTGCGCGCAACTTCCAGAGTGATCGAAACCAGGCGATGGACGAAGTGGTGACCCACACCTCACAAGCATTTCTCGGCGTGACGATGGGCTGCTCGAAATGTCACGACCACATGTATGACCCGTTTCCGCAAACCGATTACTATGCGATGCGCGCCTTCTTCGATCCCTACCGCGTCCGGACCGACCGCGTCCCCGGTGAACTCGACGTCATGAAAAACGGCATCCCGAGGGCTTACGATGTCACCCTGACAGCGAAGACGTATCTCTACGCCCGGGGCGACGAGCGCTTCCCGGTTAAAGACCAAGCGATCCCTCCGGGCATTCCTGCTGCGCTCGGCGGTGACCTCAAAATCGAGGAAGTGCCCCTGCCGGTTGAAGTGGCCGAACCATGGCGGCGCGATTTCGTCAAAAGCGACCTCTTAGCCGAACGCGATGCTGATCTCAAGAAAGCGACAGACGCTCTCGCCGAATTAACCGACGAATCGCGACGTGAGGTAATCGCACTTCAAGTCGCCGCGATGGAAGCGAAAAAAGCGTCACTCGTAGCCGAGTTTGCGGTCGAGGCTTTGGAGAAAACCGACAAGTCATGGAAGGCAAAAGCCGAGGCCACTTTCGAAGCACAGCGAAAAGTTCAGGAAGCGGAAGCAAAATGGAAAACCGCTGAGTCTAACCATGCGAAACAGAAAGCCGACGCCGACCTCGCTGCTGCGAAAGCAAAGAAAGACGGCAAAGCAATCGCCGCAGCGACCACCGCCGGAACTGCTGCGAAGAAAGCCCAGAGCGCTGCAAAAAAACTCACTGACGCCTCAGAGAAAAAGAATAAGGAAGCACTCTCGGTAAAATACACCGCGCGGGATAAAGAATACATTAAAGCATCAAGCGGCCGTCGAACCGCCTTCGCCCGCTGGCTTGCCGACAAGAAGAATCCACTCACCGCCCGCGTCGCCGCGAACCATATCTGGCTTCGTCATTTCGAAACCGGACTCGTCCCCACCGTAAACGACTTCGGAGCGAATGGCCGCGAGCCGACTCACCCGGCCTTGCTCGACTGGCTCGCCGCTGAGCTCATGCAATCTGATTGGAGTTTCAAGGAACTACACAAAACCATCGTGCTCAGTGCCACCTACCGAATGGAAAGCACACCCGACTCAGCGAGCCACGCAGTCGACCCCGACAACCGATTTCTCTGGCGCATGCCCACCCGCCGGATGGAAGGCGAAATCGTCCGCGACAATCTGCTTTGGGTTTCCGGCCGACTCGACCCGACCATGGGCGGCCCCGACATCCCCAACGACGAGGCGCAAACCTCCGTGCGTCGCTCCATTTACCTGACACACGCACACGAGCGACTCGTCGAGTTTGTTCAGATTTTCGATGGGCCCAAAGTCAGCGAATGCTACTCGCGTGAAGAAAGCATCCAGCCGCATCAGGCCCTCGCGATGCACAACAGTCCGCTCACACAAAAGGCCGCCGAGAAACTTTCCTTCGAATTAAAGACCGAAGATCCCGATGCTCTCGTCGCCGACATTTTTCTACAATTATTAGGCAGAGCACCCTCAGAGGATGAGAAGAAGCTCTGCCTCGATTTCTTGACCGACGGCGGGGATGACCCGCTTCACATTCGCGAACGACTCATTGCCGTTTTATTGAACCACCACGAATTCGTCACCATCCGATGAACCCAAACCCTCTCTCCTCGCGCCGCACTTTTCTCGGAGACACCGGCATGGGAATGACCGGGATGGCGCTCTCCGCGATGCTCTTCCGCGACGGGCAGGCGGCCTCTCCTGAAAAAATCAGACTCGACGCCGAACCGCAATTTGCGGCCAAAGCGAAATCCGTCATCTGGATTTTTAACATCGGTGGCGTCTCGCATCTCGAGAGTTTCGATCCCAAGCCGATGCTCAACAAATATGCGGGCAAGACTTTCGACGAGACTCCTTTCGCTTCCGTTGCCGACAAAGAACGCATCGACAAAATCCTCCTCGATCCGAGCAAAGCGAAACGCGAAGTGTTCAAAACGATTCTTCCGCTCCAAACCGGCTACAAGAAATACGGGAAGAGCGGCATCGAAGTCAGCGATTGGTTTCCTCACATGGGCGGCGTCGCCGACGAGCTCTGCGTTGCCCGCGGAATGTGGACCATCGACAACAATCACGGCGCGCAACTCACCTATCATACCGGCCGCAAAATCACCGAAGGCGCCTTCCCAACAATTGGCTCATGGATTAGCTATGGGCTGGGCACATTAAACAAGAACTTGCCCGAGTTCGTCGTTCTCGGAAATCCGAGCGCAGATTGCTGCGGCGCTGCCTGGACGCACGGGGCAAGCTATCTCGGACCTCAGCACGCCGGCGTACGAATGAAAGTGGATCCGAAAAACCCGCTCAGCTTCGTGCATCCCGCTGACGCAAAACTCTCGCCCGAAGAGCAACGAGAAAACTTCAGTCTCCTCGGGAAGCTCAACAATCTTGCCGGAATCGAATACCCCGACGATCCCAAGCTTCAGGCCCGCATCAAGAGTTACGAACTCGCTTTCGAAATGCAGTCCGCCGTGCCAGAGGTCATGGACTTGCAGCAGGAGCATCCCGAGATCCGAAAAATGTATGGGCTCGACGAGAAAGCGACCAAACCGTTCGCCGAGAAATGCATCGCCGCCCGCCGCCTTGTCGAGCGCGGGGTCCGCTTCGTCCAGATTTTTCATGGCTACACCGGAAATGCAGGGGGATGGGATTCGCATCGCGAGATTAAGAAGAACCACACCCTCCGCTCAAAACAGGTTGATCAGCCCGTTGCCGCGTTGATCAAAGATTTGAAACTGCGTGGTCTCCTCGACGACACTCTCGTTGTTTGGGGAAGTGAATTCGGTCGCACCCCGGGAGCGGAAACGCGCGGCAAAAGTGTCGGCGACGGACGTGACCACCACCCGCATGGCTTCAACGTCGTCATGGCCGGAGGCGGCATGAAAAAAGGCTTTGTTTACGGAGCGACGGACGAACTCGGATTCCACGCGGTCGAGAACCGCCACTACGTCACCGACCTCCACGCCACGGTTCTCAATCAAATGGGTATTAATCCTCACACCATGGAAGTCCCCGGCCGCAAACGTCTCGAACGCGACTTCGGAGAAGTGATGCACGGAGCGATTGCCTGATTGGTGACTCCAAATGGTCTAAGAAACGTTTGTGAGCCCCTCCCCGGTTTTTTTGTACCGGAATAACTGGTGACTTCCCACGCGCCATGTAAAACCGTTTTCAACTTATGATTCGAATCACTCAGATCGTTGCGCTTTTAGCCTTCACCATTTTCGGAACCCTCTGGGCGGACGACTCCGGGAAGAATGCCATACGCGAGGAAATCCAGGCAGTTATTGAAGAAGGCCACTATCCCGGCATCTCGATTCTCCTGATTCATAAGGGTGAAGTGATCATGCGCGAAGCACAAGGGGTCGTCGACATCGAGTCGAAGGAGCCCTTTACCACGGATCAGCTCTGCTGGCTGGCTTCCACGGGCAAAATCTTCACCGCCACGCTCATGGCAAAACTGGCCGACGAGAGTGTCCTCTCTTTTGATGATCCTATCGCTCAGACATTCCCCCGTTTTTCCAAAATCACACTTCACGAAGGTAGTGCTTCCCCAAAGCAGCCAATACTCCTGCGACATGCCTTGAGTCACACTTCGGGCCTGCCGGGAAACCAGTGGATGAAAGAAAACGGAATCACTGAAGAGGATCCTCAACACGCCGACTATTTTTTCGCGAAGACTCCAGACGAGTTCATCGACGGATGTCTCAAGATGGGATTGGCCGCCGAACCCGGCGCTCGCATGCTTTACGGAAGGCCCATCGATCTAAGCGCGTGCGTTTCAGAGAAACTAACCGGAAAGCCTTTCACCCAGTTAATGGAAGAAAAGGTCTTCGCTCCATTGGGCTTGCAGAACACCACGATCCGACCAACGAAAGAAGAGATCGAAAAGCTCGCGCCTCTCTACCAATCCGAAACACCCGGCATTTTCGAGCCCGATACATTCGGTATCGAAGTGGCCGAGCGCCAGGCAAACCGACTTTCCACCGCCGGCGGTGGCGTCTACTCGACGCTGGATGACCTCGGAGTGCTCATGCAACTGCACCTCAATCACGGAAAGCACGAAGGCGTTCAACTCGTCGACGCTGACACCCTTCAAAAGCTCTACGAACCACAGCCCGGAACGAATGGCCGATACGGATTGGCCTTTCAGATCATGAAAAGCAAGATCAACGGTGAGTCGACGCTCTACAATCACCCCGGCTATTCAGGCCCCGTCGCGTGGTTCGATTTCGAAAGGCAACTCGCCGGCGTGCTTCTCATGCAAAGCAACACGGTGGGGCGCGGAAAACACCATCAGCGAATCATTGACCGGATTCATGAAATGATCCCCGCTAAAAAAAAGTCTATCGCGAAGGCGTCGCCTCAACCCAAAAGCCCAAGTGACGAGATCCTCGCGGACCATCAGTTTGAGCTGATCTTCGACAGTGCATTCACTGATGAGTCCGTCATTGGACCAGAGTCACCCTTGTGGAGACGCGAAACCATGACCGGCTCGAACAATTCAGGGCAACACCGCCAGGCCCCGGCTCGAAGACATGCCGCCTGGTATGACAAGCACGACGACAAAACCGCGTTCATTCGCGACGGGATTCTCGTTCAGCGAGGATTCATCGCCGACAGCGACATTCCCGATTTTGTGAGTCGTGACGCTGGCGATGCACCCCGAAATCACGAATACATTGATCCCGACCCGAGAGACAAAACCGGCGGCACGGTAAACTTTGCTGACTTTGAGATTCACACCTCCTGGTTCGACACTTTTGCCCTCAAAAGCGAGGACGGAAAACAAGTGCCCGTCCTCGCAACGGATACGGTTTTACGAGATGGAAAATTCTGGGGAAAACCTGGAAAAACAGATACCAGATCTCCTAACATTACCTTTTCGCCCGGCACGTATTTTGAAATCGAAGTAAACTTCGAAGACATGAGAGCCCTCGGTCACCGGCATTCCTTTTGGCTCATGCCTGCGTCCTCCGGTGGCAAAGCTTACGACAACGATCCTGCCAACGGACTCGAGATCGACATCTACGAGCACGAGCTCGCCAGAGAAAAAGGCACCCACACCGGCGACGGCCCCAATCTCAACGAGGCGATGTTAATGAAATGCATCGGCGGATCGACCACTCCCCCTTCAACCAAAAATGAACTTCGAGAAGACGGAGAGTCGCTTATCTATGTTCCGGGGATTAACACGGGGTGGCACAACATCGGTCTGCTCTGGACAAAGGATCAACTCGTCTGGTTCATTGATGGAAAACCCTGGGTTCGCGACACGACACTCGTTCCGCAGGTTGAGATGTTTATCATCCTCAGTCGCGAAGCCAACACCGGCGCTTCCAAGTCGGATGAGCCCACTTCACTCAAAGTAGACGGCGAACGCATTCCCCACGACGCAGGCCTTATGGGTAGGAATGTTGCCACCCCACGAAATCGCGAACTCATCAAAGCAGGCAAAGACGACGTCAAAGTCCGCGCGGTTCGTGCATGGAAGATCGTTGAGTGATTCTAAAAAATCGTGAGTCAAAACGTTAGCCTCGCTTCCTTCAAATCCCAGACCGATACCAGACCGCATGAGATCATTTATCCTAATTTTCTTCTTCGTATCCCTTGCGGGGTGCGCCTCCGCAGCTGAACCAATACGGTTTCTCAGTTACAACATTCACGCAGGAGTTGGGAGCGACAAAGTTCTCAACCTTGAACGAATTGCTGACGTGATCAAAGAGTCCAAGGCAGACATCGTCGCGCTGCAGGAAGTCGATAAATTAACCAGTCGAAGCGGCAAACGCGATCTCGCTCATGAGCTCAGTGAACTTACCGGGATGGAGGCCATCTTCGGAGCGGCAATGAAATACGGTGGTGGACACTACGGAAACGCATTTCTGATACGCAAGAACTCTGGATGGCTTATCACCTCTCACAAGACCCACGCCATCCCTGCCCCCAATGAGAAAGAGCCGCGATGCCTGCTTGAGATTCAACTCACAAGCGAGCACACAACGATGCGCGCTCTCACCGTTTTCTCGACGCACTGGTGCAATAGTGAAGAAACTAATCGTGTCGCCTCCGCCAAGTTCACGAATGAGCTCGTATCAAAGCAAAAGGGAACATTCATTCTCATCGGCGACCTCAATGCCACACCGCAGAGCCCTCCCCTCAAAGCACTTCTCGATATGGGGTGGGATAACCCGGCTGACAAAGAAACTCCAACCGTTCCCGTTAGCTCACCCAAACGACAGATCGACTATGTCTTGATTCGAACCGACGAGAAATGGAAGGCCGCTGAAATCAAAACCCTAAACCGTCCCGAAGCTTCAGACCATCTACCGCTCATCACAGTCATTGAGTTTCCGTGAAAAGTGGCTTGGATCGATATCATTCGCTTGGTAAAAAGCTGGCGGGGGAACACGCTTTGCAAGGAAATGAAAATGAACGCAGAAGACCAAAGTCTATGGAATCGTCTCAAAGCATTTCACATCGGAGATGAAACCGCAATTTTCGGATTTGAGCACCGCTTAGCGCGCGAGAACGGTTGGACCGTCGATTTTGCTGAACGGGTCATCGAGGAATACAAATGCTTCATGTTTCTTGCGGTTCGCTCCGGGCACCGCGTCACGCCCTCTGAGGAAATTGACCAAGTCTGGCACCTGCACTTAGTTTACACCCAGTCTTACTGGAAGGAATTCTGCGAGGAGACGCTCGAACACGAGATTAACCACGGCCCAACTAAAGGAGGCGCTGCGGAATAAGGGCGGTTCGAAGACTGGTATGCTAGAACCCGCGAGAGTTATGAACGTTTTTTCGGCGAAACACCGCCGGTCGACATTTGGCCGGCCAGCGACACCCGGTTCGAGCGCCGGCAATGGCAGTGGGTGGATCGAAAACGAAACTTTGTGATTCCGCGTCCAAACTGGCTGCGGCTCCCATCATTCAAAACCGCAGCGACATTGCTACTCTCTCTTTTTATACTTCTCTTTTTAACGAGCTGTGTCGGAAATGTTCTGGAGTGGTCGGGCAAACCTTTTCTCGCGCTCTACGGGTCTCTTTTGCTAGTAGCTATCGTAATGTCGATCGCTCTTCTTTTCCTAACTAAGCCAAAAGGAAAGCCCATCGAACGTTTCGATTCCGCATACGATCTTGCTTTCGTAAGAGGCGGAAAATCAAGAGTCTTTGCGGCAATGGTTGCGAGTCTGATCGCGAGGGAAGCCGTTGAATTTCGTCCTGGAAAAGTGACCGGCGGATTGTTAAAACGTCCCAGAGAAACGCCGCCGGGATTGGAAGACTTGTCGATTGAGGAGCAGCGCTTTTTGTCGGCAATTCCTACCGAAAAAGCAATTCTACTAAAAAAGCTCTTTCCGTCAGTTGATATCATTTTCCACGACATCCGTCGAAAACTCGTTTCTTCGGGTATGCTCGTGGGAGATGCACAGCGCTTTTTTAATCAGATTTTAATCGCGTTGCCGATGATCTCTTTGATTTCACTGGGAGTGGCGAAGGCTATTGCAGGCTTGAGCCATGGAAAGCCTATCGGCTATTTGATAGTATTACTCGCCCTCACGGTTGGTATCATGTTTGCCGTTCTGTCGTTCACACCACGTCGTACCCGAGCAACAGACAATTACTGGAAACGCGAGAAAGCAGCACTCAAAAAGGAAGTTCGACAGGAAATGGCTACCTTTGACGGGTTCTCTAACACCCCTGTGCTACCGCTCGCTGTCGCGGTTTTGGGAACGGCTGCGCTCAAAAACCTGGAAGGCATGGAATCGATACAACCAGCGATGAAACTACTGGATCGAAACGCAACGAACTCAAGTGGAGGATGCGGAGGTGGCTGCGGCAGCGGCTGTGGGGGCGGTGGATGCGGAGGCTGTGGCGGGTGCGGCTAGGCATTTGCTCTAACCATCGCGGTGACTGTCATCCAATTCACCGAGCAAATCACGCCCACCCAATTCTCCGAGCATCTTTATCTCTCCGGAAAGCGCCTTGTAGGCAGGTTCCCCTCCCATGCACGTCCTCCCGCAATGCGTCCTGGGAACGAATCCATCGTAATCGTCAAACCGCTGCGGATCCGTTTCGTCACTATGCAGCGTTAACACTTTACTCCCTTCTTCACCGCTGACGATGCTTAGCGGATGCAGCCAGCAGGTCGATGGTTTGTAAAACCAGGGATGTTTTCCGCGCCCAACCGCCAAAGCCTGAAGCCCACATCGCGCGTCGTTCATAAGAAAAACGCAAATAGTGTCAGCGAAATGCTCTGGATAATCCGGAACGGTCTCATGCATGGGCTCAGGCCGCGTCGCAGTCTTCGGACCTGAGGTGACATCGCGCCACCGCCCATAGACGACGACCTGCTCAGGCAAATCGAGCCCCAGTGACTCAAAGTCCTCACGGGATTCGCTCACCAACTCACGAATCACTCCTGCCTCCTCGGAATTCAGGTAAACGCCGTCATGACAACAAGTCCCTCGGCATTTAGCTAAATCGCATTGCTTCAAGGGCCTATGCAGCCCCTTTTTATCAAGCTGCAGGTCTCGAACCATCACCCCAAGACGTTTCATCGAATCGGTAAATGCCGTGATCGCGCGATTCATCGCTTATTATTACTTCGTGAGATCATCTGATTCAGCTACGTTTCCCTGTGACCACTGAAAGCAAAGCTCTTTATCCAGCCTGATGCGTTTTTATATTTCCATTTTCCTCATTTTCACTGGCGGCCTGAGCCACGGAAAAGAGATCGATTTCAACCGTGACGTTCGTCCCATTATTTCGGACAAGTGTTTCAAATGTCATGGCCCTGACGCGACGAATCAGAAGTCCGAGTTTCGCATCGATACGCTTGAGCATGCTACGGAAGACCTCGGCGACTACTTTGGAGTCGTTGCCGGAAATCTCAAAAAGAGTGAAACCCACTGGAGGATTCACTCGGATGATCCAACCGACATCATGCCTCCTCCCGAAGCAAAGATGAAACTTTCTCCAAAGGAAATCGCGATCCTTGATCAGTGGATTGAGGAGGGTGCCAAGTATGCGGATCATTGGGCCTTCGTTCCCATCCCGGAAACGATTCCGGTTCCCGAGCTAAAGTCTGATGAGGCAAAAAGTCCCATCGATGCGTTCGTTCAGCAACGCCTCGCCGAAGAAGGTTTCGAACCATCGAAGGAGACGACGCGAGAGAAGTGGCTTCGCCGCGTCACGTTCGATCTCACGGGATTGCCTCCGACAGTGGATGAACTCGAAGCCTTTCTCGCCGACCAATCCCCTAAAGCCTACGAGAAGATTGTTGATAACCTTTTCTCTCGCGACAGCTACGCAGAGAGGATGACAGGCGAGTGGCTCAATGTCGCGCGCTATTCGGACACTTACGGATTTCAAGTCGATAGAGATCGCACCGTTTGGCCGTGGCGTGACTGGGTCATTCAGTCTTTCAAAGACAACCTTCCCTACGACGATTTTATCACCTGGCAGCTCGCCGGAGATCTCCTCCCGAATCCGACTCGGGATCAAATTCTCGCGACGACCTTCAACCGTCTCCACCCGCAAAAAGTCGAAGGCGGAAGTGTTCCCGAAGAATTTCGGACTGAATATGTCTCGGATCGGTTGCACACCTACGGCACGGCATTCCTCGGCCTGACGATGGAGTGCTGCCGCTGCCACGATCACAAATATGACCCGACCACGGCGAAAGATTACTATCAGCTCTCGGCCTTCTTTTCGAATATTGACGAGGCGGGGCTTTACTCGTTTTTCACGCCTGCCGTTCCGACGCCAACCTTGTGGTTACCCGATGAAAACCAATCCAAGAAACTGGCATTACTGGAAAAAGACATAGCTACGTCTGAAAACGCACTCGGAACGATAGCAGAATCTACGACAGAAACTTTTACGACTTGGGCCAAGACAAACCCCCTCGTCGAAGTAACCCAACCAGTCGCTTCTTTTTCTTTTGAGCCGAAAGAAAAAAGTGCATTCGCCAACTCAATCAAAGATGGCGAGCCCGCGAAATCCTCTAACAAAAACACCACCGTTGAAGGCAGGATTGGAAAAGGCGTAAAACTAACCGGTGATGACGCGATCACTTTACCGGTGGGGAATTTCACTCGCGATGACGAGTTCTCCATCAGCCTATGGATCAACACGCCGGACGTGAAAGAACGTGCCGTTGTTTTCAGCCGCTCGAAAGCGTGGACCGATGCCGCGAGCCGGGGATACGAGTTGCTTCTCGAGGAGGGAAAACTGAGCGCTGCTCTCATTCATTTTTACCCGGGGAATGCAATGCGCGTACGCGCGAAGGAAGCCCTCCCCCCCGGTAAATGGAAACACGTCTCGATGACCTATGACGGATCGAGCAAAGCGAGTGGTCTCAAACTCTATGTCGATGGAGACCCGATCGAAACTGAAGTCGTTTGGGACAATCTCACCCGGGAGATCACGGGCGGCGGAAGCGACACCATCGTCATAGGCCAGCGTATGCGCGACAACGGATTTAAAAACGGACTCGTCGATGAATTTAAAGTGTTTGAACATCAGCTTAGCCCCGCCGAGGCAGCCGGCATTGCCGGGAATTCAAAAACCATCTCGCCGGATATCGGATTCTACCGCAGCACGATCGAGAAAGAAGCCACCGCGACAAAGGCAGCACTAACCAAACATCGCCAGGAACGCTCGGAGCTTGTCAAAAAAATCCCTGAAATCATGGTGATGCAAGAGAGTGGCTCGTCACGACAAAACTACCTTCTCGATCGGGGGCTCTACTCCAATCGTGGAGAGCCGGTCTCTCCCGATACCCCTCACTTTTTGCCGCCCATTCCAGAGGACACTCCCAAAGATCGACTCGCTCTCGCCCAATGGACGGTCGCGGACAACAATCCCCTTACTGCACGGGTCACGGTGAATCGCTATTGGCAAATGCTCTTTGGAAATGGACTTGTTTCCACCACCGAGGATTTCGGCAGCCAGGGTCACGTTCCCTCTCACCCGGCGCTGCTCGATTGGCTTGCCCGCGACTTTACCGCCAACGGATGGAATGTGCAACACCTGCTCAAACAAATGGTTCTCTCAGCCACTTACCGACAGGAATCTGAAGTCCGCTCCGGTGAACTTGTCACGCAGGATCCTACCAACACCCTTCTCTACCGCTTCCCGGCCCCGCGACTGTCCGCAGAAATGATCAGGGACAACGCACTCGCGGTTAGTGGTTTGTTAGCCGACAAAACAGGAGGCCCATCAGTCAAACCTTACGACATCGAAGTCTCCTTCAAACCCTCGAAAATCGGCAAAGGCGATGACCTCTATCGACGCAGCCTCTACACCTATTGGAAACAAACGGCTCCTGCACCACTCATGACCACGCTCAACGCATCCAAGCGAGACGTCTGCCGAGTGAGACTTGAAAAGACTGACACACCGTTGCAGGGACTCGTCATGCTCAACTCGCCACAGTTTGTCGAAGCGGCACGCCACCTTGCTACCGACCTTGTCACGAAACACGGAGACGACGAGAACGCGATTATTCTCGAGGCATTTCAACGCCTCACGACTCGAGCGCCTGACGAAACCGAACATCAAATTCTCGCCGACCTTCTCACTGAGCAGAAGGCACATTTCACTTCCAACCTGCCAGCAGCAAAGGAGCTGATTGCCGCCGGGAACAGCCCCGCGCCAACTGAAGAGCAGGTAGCAGACATCGCGGCCGCGACAACGCTAGTCACGACTCTCATGAACTTCGACGAGGGCATCACCAAACGCTAAACCCTCTCCCTCTATGCAAAATTCACCCTGCACCGGATTCGAAACTCCTTTCGGCATGAGCCGACGTTCGGCCCTCGCCTCGCTTGGCGGTGGTCTGGGAAGCGTTGCCCTCTCCCAACTCATGGGCTCAGCAGAAGCGGCACCTCACGCGCCCTCCTTTCTTTCAGCTGCCCCCAAGGCGAAACGCGTCATTTATCTGTTTCAAGCAGGAGGTCCCTCGCACATGGATCTGTTTGATCACAAACCGAAACTCCGCGAAGAACAGGGGAAGGAACTCCCCGACTCAATCCGAAAAGGCCAGCGCCTTACCGGAATGTCAGGAAATCAGGCGAGCCTTCCGTTGGTGGGATCGCCATTCGAATTTGCGCAGCATGGAAAAGGCGGCACCTGGATGTGCGATCAACTTCCCTACACATCGAAAGTCGCCGACGAAATCACCGTGGTGAACTCGATGTATACCGAGGCGATCAATCACGGCCCCGGCGTCACCTTCATGCAAAGCGGATCGCAGCTCGCCGGTCGGCCCAGCATCGGCTCATGGATGTCTTATGGCCTTGGTTCGATGAATAAAAACCTGCCGTCTTTTGTCGTTCTTGTGACAAAAGACAAAGGTGGCCAGCCACTCGTGAGCCGCCTCTGGGGAAGTGGTTTTCTTCCCGGAAAACATGACGGGGTTCGCTTCCGCGCTGACAAAGATGCCGTTCTTTACCTCAACAATCCAAAAGGGCTCGACCGAAAGTCACGGCGCAAAATGCTGGATCGGCTCGAAGCGCTCCATCAGCACCAACTCGCCAAAAACGGTGACGACGCCCTCGAA
Organism: Verrucomicrobiales bacterium; assembly: GCA_028047635.1. Taxonomy (GTDB): domain Bacteria; phylum Verrucomicrobiota; class Verrucomicrobiia; order Verrucomicrobiales; family DEV007; genus Arctic95D-9. Next base: position 16,366 of record JAOFXR010000023.1, on the reverse strand, counting down.
ACCCGCATCGCCCAATACGAAATGGGCTTTCGCATGCAGACCTCCATTCCGGAAGTCACCGACCTCACAACAGAATCGGACGCCACTTTTGAACTTTACGGAGAGGGCGCACGCAAGCCCGGCACCTTCGCTGCCAACTGCCTTCTCGCGCGACGCCTTGCTGAACAGGGAGTGCAGTTCATCCAGCTTTACCATCAGGGCTGGGATCACCACGGTGGCGTCCCGGGCGGAATTAAAAAGCAGTGCAAGGAAACTGATCAGCCCTCAGCGGCACTGATCACCGATCTGAAACAGCGAGGGCTTCTCGAAGACACCCTCGTCGTCTGGGGCGGAGAGTTTGGGCGAACGAACTACTGTCAGGGTAAATTTAATGCGACGAATTTCGGACGCGATCATCACCCCCGTTGCTTTTCCATCTGGATGGCCGGAGGTGGCGTCAAAGGAGGCTACACGCATGGCCAGACCGACGACTACGGCTACAACGTGGTTGATGGGGGCGTCCACGTTCATGATTTTCATGCGACGATGTTGCACCTTCTTGGTATTGATCATGAGCGCCTCACCTATCAGTATCAAGGCAGGCACTTTCGACTAACGGATGTCCACGGCCATGTCGTGAAAGATATCCTGGCTTAGCACGAGTCCTCATTCGCATGAACGAAGAGATCCCACCAGCCGACCTGCCTGTGTGGGTAATCGTCCTCATCCCACTTGCCTTTTTTGTCATCTTTCCGTGCTTTTGGTGTTTCGTGATTTGGATCCTCAGCGATCTCGGAGGCTGGAAGCGCCTCGCAAAACACTATAGCAGCGAAGAAAAACCTACCGGTAAAACGTGGACCGGAGTTTATGGAGAGGTCGGGTTCGTCTCCTACAAAGGAGCGCTCGACTGCACCGCCAATGAAACCGGCCTCTTTATTCAACCGGGTTTCTTATTCAAGTTTTCACACCCTCTTCTCTTCATCCCGTGGACGGAATTTCACGGGGCGAGAAAAACCTCAATGCTCTGGCTTCAAAGTGTCACCGCCCATATCGGTGAGCCTGCGAAAGGACGGCTCCGCGTTGCCGCAAAGGTAATCGAAGAATCCGAGGGCAGACAGATTCTGCCCTCTAATTTCTGAGCCTCCATTCCTACTCACCGGAAATTCGAACTACAACTGCGTTCGGTCCGACCTCAATTTCGCCACCTGCCTGAGTAGCAGTATATTTCAAAACAGTCTCCAGTGAAGCATTTGATACCTTCAAAGTAACGCGCGAATCATCGCCTCCATCCAGAACAACATTGATCCCTTTCATACCCGGATCGTCGGTTGACGTATCGAGTTCGACCGATCTCTGCTGAATGAATCTCAAAGCATCAGGCAGTGGAGTCTCTCTGAATTCAACGGAAGGGAAAACGATTTCGTCCATTTTTTTCTGAACGACAGCGATTTCCCTTTTAGCTTCGACGCTATACTCGGCTACCTCTTTGGAAGAGCTCTCATCTCCTTTCGCGAAATAGATTCGTATCGCATGAGCTTCCACCGCATATTTTGCCTGAGAAAGCTCAGAGATATACCGAAAAGCTTCGGATAGCGGCACATCGGTAAGCTTAAGCGTGATGCGAACGTCTGCATTCCCTCCCTCGTCATCAAGTATCACATTCACTCCTTTTTTAGAGCGATCTTTGGTCGTCTTGTCCAGTTCGACGGACTTCATCTGAATGAAAGCCAGCGCATCCTTCAACGGCGTATCACGAAACTCAATCGAGGGAAGTCTGATCTCTTTCATCTTCCTTTGATTCCCCTTCAGTAAAGGATTCTGCCCCACCGGTTTGAGCTCAATATTTTCCACTACTACCGCGCCATCTTTAATGGAAAAGCCCAATTGAGCCAATGACGTCGCGTATCGAAGCGCCTCCTCCATGGGCACATTGCTCAACTTTAAGGTGATATTGGTATCGTAGAATTTCTTCCCTCTTTTCCGCGTATCCAAAATCACGATCCCCTTTCTCTCGGGATCCAGCTCCACGCTTCTCTGCTGGAGAAACATCAAAGCATCCGAAAGCGGAGTATCATTAAACTCGACCTTCGGAAGAATCAGAGATTCCAACTTCTCAGCAGTCTCATCATTCTCCGGCACGCCTTTGGCCCCTTCCGCCCACCCTGCCATTCCCACAACGAGAACGATCAGCATCATCGCAGTTGGCAACACTTTATTTATGAGGGAAGCATAAGCCTTCCTATTATCAGTTTCGGTATTTGGGTTCAGTATCATTTTTATTCGTTTTTCTATGGTTCCAGTTTCTGCGACCGCGGTTGCCGAAGTTCGCCAAAGGGGAGATGCGACAGATGAAGCCTGACGGAACAACATTTCCGCATAGTTCTGACCGGGATACCCGGATCGCAAAACACGTCTATCACAAGCTTCCTCTCTAAGTTGAACCGTCTTGCGAATTGCCATCCAAGCCAGCGGGTTCACCCAGTTCAGAGCGAGGAAAATTCTAGAAATGCAAACTGCCAAGGCATCCTTTCGACGTACATGCTCAAGCTCGTGCATCAATACCATTTCTAGATCGACGTAGGACCAACCAGAGGCAGCTTCCGGCAAAACAATTCGCGGACGAAAGATTCCCCAGGTGAACGCGGAGTGCACCGAAGATGAAGCGAGCAGTTCGGCTTTGCTCTGAGGGCATATCCCCGCTCGCAGCTCCGTAAATCTCAGGGTGATCTCACCACTAACAGGCCCCGCCTCGTTCTCGAGCCTTCGCAAAAACCGGACGGCAATCAATGATCGAGCGAAGAATGCTAGCATTCCCAAAATCCACACGCCGAAAACCAACTCAACCCACCCAGGTCGAAAAGAACCTTCTGTCGGAGCAATCGGCAGCGCCTCACTCGAAATGACCGGAGTGGACGATTCGCTAAAAACGAAGCCGGTGCCGATCGGAATCACCTCTCCTGAGGCGGCAGGATCACCCACAGGAATCACCCCCCACCGTGGAAACAGCAACCAGAGTAACGGAATCAGCACGCCGAACGCAAAGACACGCAGCAGGAGAGTGTGCTTTGCCGCAGGCGAGAGCTTTCCAAAGAGCTGAACAAAGGCAAATCCGAGCGCAATCAGGATGGCTGACTTCCCGAGATACTCAGCGAGAACCAAGATAGTGTTTTGATCGATCATGACTGTTTCCCCTCTCTGTTTTTCCGGGCTTCCTCAATCAATCCGGAAATTCGCTCCAGCTCTTCTGCTGAGATATTGCCCCCCGGGTCACCGAGCAAACTCGAAACAGCTCCGGCCACGGAACCTTGAAAAAAAGTATCAACGAGGCGGGTCATCGCGGACGTCGCCGCCACTTCTCGTTCAACTCGCGGGGAATAAAGAAACGTTCCGCCTTCCACCCGATGAGTCACGTGCCCTTTCTCCTCCAGAATGCTGAGCTGCTTTCGCACCGTCGAGTAGGTCCGCGCCTCACCAAGAGCACTCCAGACATCACGGGCGGTAGCATTCTCATTTCGGAAAAGCACTTCCATCACTTCTCTCTCCCGTCGACTCAGGGCGGGGTCCTCAAGGTTTGCTTTTTTCTTTGGCATGCGACTTTTTTCGCATACTGCCGATCAGAGGTCAATAAAAAGATGCGACTTTTTTCGCACGTTATTTTTTTCGCACCCTTAATATACCGCGATCACTCTGAAACAATAGTTTTCACGCGGTTACTATTCGCCTCTACTTCTCATCATGAAATGGCTCCCAATTATCTTTCTGCTTTCGCTCACTCTGCCTGTCGTCTCGCAGGAAAAGAAATGGACGCCTCCCCCTGCGATTGAACTGAGTAAACTCATTGGAACGAACAACGAACTCGCTGAAAAAAAGGTGAAAGCAAGCTGGGGAGAGAAAGGGCTCAAGACAGGAAAACAAAAATGGATCGAAGCAACGACTCTCGTGGTCGGAGTTCTCTCGGACGAACCCGTTTCAGCGGTTAAAGATGACGGAACCCTGATCGGTGAACTGACACGACTGAACGACGACGGTCTCTACGTCCTCGCCAAAGACATCGGGAATTTTCAAGACGTCAGCTACCAGCTGAAAACCGCCTCCGGGAAAAAAATAGGCGACGGGAAAATAAAAATCGAGCACTACACCGCTCCGCCCGAATCGTTTCGTAAAGAGGGCATCCCCGAAGGCGCGCTCCATCCCCACCGCTGGAAAGATTCAAAAGTATTCCCGAACACCGATCGTGAGTTCCTCGTCTACGTTCCCAAACAATACGACGGGAGCAAGCCTGCTTCACTGCTCGTTTTCCAGGATGGCCTCCGCCACGCAGATCGTGATCTCGTTGGTGGGCTTCGCACTCCCACGGTAATGGACCACCTCATTGCCTCGGGAGAAATGCCCGTAACCATCGGTATCTTTATCAATCCCGGTCGTCTCGCCGACCAATCTGCCGGAGCCAAACCGAAGAACCGCAGCCTTGAATATGATGGACTCGGACCTGACTACGCCACCTTTCTCCTTGAGGAGATTATCCCCTTCGTAACCAAAGAGCACGATCTCAAGCTAAGTGACCAACCTGCCGACTGGGCCATAGCCGGAGGATCAAGCGGCTGCGCAGCTGCATGGACCGCGGCGTGGGAAAGACCAGATCGCTTTGGAAAAGTACTCGGATGGGTTGGCACCTTTACTGATATTCGGGGAGCAAACGTCTACCCTTCATGGATTCGCAAAACGGAACGCAAACCGATCCGCGCGGCATTACTTGGAGAGCGGAACGACATCGACAATCAGTTCGGGAGCTGGCCTCTCGCCAACAAGCAAATGGAAGCAGCACTCAAGTTCATGGACTACAATTACCACTACTGGTGGGGCGACGGATTTCACGGCAGCCGACACGCCGCCGTGATGCTCCCGGAAATGCTCCGCTGGCTTTGGGCTGACTAATCAAAGAGCTAGCGCTCCCCTGAGTAAAGTTAGAATGCCAATCTCACTTATGATACCCACTCGCTTTCATTTTGCAGTCACCCACCTTTCAGCCCTGGTAACCGCAGCGCTCATTCTCTCCACGACCACCCGCGCCGAAGAAGTGACCGTAGTGTTCGGCGATCCCACTCCCGCTCCGACTGACACCACCCCGAAGGCAGACGGCCTGAATATTCCTTTTGGCGTCGACTTCGATCCACAGGGAGACCTCCTCACCGCCGAATACATCGGTGGCCGGGTTTTCCGGCTACTGCCGTCCGGTGAGCTGGAACATCTTGCCGGGACCGGTGAGAAAGGTTACAGCGGCGACGGCGGCCCTGCGGTCATGGCAACTTTCAATGCGATTCACAACCTCGCGATGAGACCAAACGGCGACATCTTTCTATCCGATCACGTCAACCACGTCGTTCGCCGCATCGATGCCCAAAGTGGTAAAATCTCAACCTTTGCCGGAACCGGAAAAGGCGGCTTCTCCGGCGATGGCGGTCCCGCTGATCAGGCTCAGTTTAATGTCGTTATGTGCGTGACGTTTTCTCCCGACGGCAAGCAAATGATCATCGCAGACCTCAGCAACCGACGCATCCGATCCATCGACATGAAGTCAGGTATCATCACGACCCTCGCCGGCAGCGGCGAAAAAGGTGTTCCTCAGGACGGGCAACCGGCACTCGAATCCCCCCTCGTCGATCCCCGTGCCGCCGCGATGGACACGAAGGGTAATCTTTACATTGTAGAACGAAACGGCAATGCCCTCCGTGTCGTCCGCCCGTCCGGAAAAATCGAAACCGTGGCAGGGACCGGTAAGCGCGGTGACAAAGAAGGCCCTGCCCTGCAAGCGCAGTTCGCGGAACCTAAACACCTCGCGATTGACGAGGCGGGAAATGTCTTCATCGCGGATGACATGAATCACACGATCCGCAAATACGATCCTGCCAAAAAGACGCTGACGACCGTGCTCGGCAAAGGTGTTTTCAAACTCAATCGCCCCCACGGCGTCACGATTCGCGGCGATGAACTCTACGTCACCGACAGTTATCATCATCGTATTCTAAAAATGCCTTTGCCATGAGGCGAATACCTACGCAAAAGGACGAAAAAGTTCTGCCCCGCCGCATTCGATACCGTCTCGTTGGAAAACCAAACGAACCGGAGGAAAACCACAGAAAGCCCTAACCAGCAGTGCGAGACAGGCCTTAGAATTGCGCCACCTTTTGGAAAGGGTGCGTGCTGTTGACGGGTTTGTTTCTGGAGAATTACTGCCTGACTCACGCCACCGCAGCAGGTTCCTTCAGGCGGAATTCCGCCTGTTGACGCTTTTGCTTCGATTCCACAAACTGGAGCGCCGGTTTTAATAGAAACAGCTTCGCCCCAGATGAAACCATTCTCCCTCAGTTGCCCGGATCGAACGATCTTTCGCAGAACGATCAGCGCGACGGGATCACTCCTTCTTCTGTTTCTCACCGAAGTCAGGGCAGACGATCTCCCCGAGGTGACCCAATGGGATTTCGGCACCGAGGAATCTGCTCCCAGCACCGCTCACGGAGATGTCATTCGCGATCAGGCCGGACCACGCCCACCGGAATTCCCGCACTTCGCACCGGATAACACCGCGATTCGACTTCAGGGAAAAGGAGCCCGTATTGAGATAACGGACCCCGGGGAGAAAAGCGCCTACGACTTCACCAACGGCGACGCCATCACCATGGAAGCATGGGTCAAACTCGATTCGATCCGGGCCGGGCAACCCATGTATGTGGTGAGCAAAGGCCGAACTCATTCCCCGAATTTTTCACGCGACAACCAGAACTGGTCAATGCGTCTCGTAGGGGAAAATGATGACCTCGCACGACTTGGGTTTCTTTTTACCAGCGTCACCACCGACGAAAAAAAACACTGGCATCGTTGGAATTCCGACGCCGCATTCAAAATCGAGAGCGGTTGGCATCACATCGCGATCTCCTATGAGTTTGGCAAACCCGGGAGCATCCGTGGCTGGATCGACGGGCACCCCTCCGAAGGCACCTGGGACGTCGATGGGCCGACAAAAGATACTCCGGTAGTGGACAACGATGACGTATGGATTGGTTCAGCCATGGGCGGCAGTGCGACCAACAGTTTCGAGGGAATGCTCGACGCCGTGGCCGTGCATCGCGTCGCCCTCAGCGATACTGTCATGGCAAAACGATTTCGGCGAGAAGGAGGTTCGCAGGGAGTTCTCGTCGAGTCGCAGGCGATGCCCGAACTGGGCAAGATCCCCAAAGAAGAAGTGCTCGTGCAACTCAGCGAAGGACTTTCTGATTTTAAGAACTGGCCCTATCTCAACGAAAACCCGAAAAAGTCGCTCCACTGGACCGGCGACAACTTCCTTCTTTCCCGCCTCCCGCTGCGCTACGACGATTGGGGAATTCGTTCCGCGTGGAAACCACCGGTTCTCGTTCGTCTCGCTGCCGACATCCAGCTTCCAGAAGGAAAGCAGCGATTTATGATTCGAACCCGCGCCCTCGCCCGCCTCTGGATCGATGGAAAACTGGTCGCTGAAACGAAACCCGCCGACGCCTCCAGCCCGAACGGACACGATCTCATCACACCCCTCGCAGAACCACCACACCCCGGTCTTCGCGTGAAAGGCTACAAGCAGCAGGAAGTGTTCGCTACGATCAAGTTACCGAAGAAAACCGAGCCCTCTCGCGTGGTTCTCGAGTTAATCGCCGGAGGCAAAAATCAACGCACCGACACCGGAGAAGTCTGCGTCGCGATCGAAACTCCAGATGGCAAATCATTCTCACTGCTCCGCTCCGCAGGAAAGCCCACGCTCTCCCTGACTGATGCACAAATCGAACCGCTTCTATCCCGAATGAAAACGTCTCAAGCCGCCCGCGACGACCAGCAGCGCCGCGCCGCAGCCTCTTCACGCGATGACTTTTGGAACAAACGACACGCCATCGCTAAAGACTGGGCGAAGCAGAATTCGACGGCGGCTCCGCTGAAGGACGGTCACCCCATTGACGCATTCATCGACGCCAAAATCGAAACTGCTTTGGCAAACAACACTTCTTCCCCTGGTGAAAGTAAAGACTTTGAGAGAAACGTCCTCTCCGTTTTGAAGGAGGAGTGCTTTCGCTGCCATGGCGACAAAGACAAAGGCGGCCTCAAGCTCGATTCGCGTGAAACGGCGCTGCACGGTGGCGACTCCGAGATTCCCACCATCGTTTCCGGAAAACCCGAAACCAGCGAACTCATCCTGCGCGTTCGATCCGACGACGAAGACCTCGTCATGCCGCCCACGGGCGATCCGCTGCCCGAAGCTCAAATCGCCGCGCTCGAAACATGGATTCGCCAAGGAGCCGATTGGCCTGAGCCGCCCGTGGACCCTGCCAAAGTCACCAAGACGTCAAATACTGGCGACGCAGCATTCCTCCGCCGCATCTATCTCGATACGATCGGACTTCCCCCCACGCCGGAAGAAGCCAGTAATTTCCTTGCCGATTCAAACCCTGACAAGCGAACAAGACTTATCGACCAGCTCCTTGCTGACAAACGCTGGGCGGATCACCAGATGGGCTCCTGGCTTGACCTCCTTGCCGAGAATCCGGCGCTCATCAATGGCTCTCTCAACAGCACTGGCCCCTTCCGCTGGTTTCTCCTCGACGCCTTCCGCGATGGTAAAGCGCTCGACCGCATCGTCACCGAATTGCTCATGATGCGTGGCGACGCCGCTTACGGAGGTAGTGCGGGTTTTGCCATCGCCGCCGAAAACGACGCCCCCTTCGCCGCTAAAGCCCACATCATTGCCTCCGCCTTCCTCGGCATCGAGATGCAGTGCGCCCGCTGCCACGATTCGCCCTATCACAGTACCAGCCAACGCGACCTCTACTCACTCGCCGCGATGCTGGAACGCAAGACCGTGACCGTTCCTGCAACGAGCCGGGTGCCTGCGGGATTTTTCGAAAAAAAGGGACGTGAATCACTCATCCAGGTCACACTCAAACCTGACGAACCGATCACGCCGGAGTGGCCCTTCGCCGCCGCCACCGGGATCGCCGACGGAGAGACGATTGATGCCTTAATCGAAAACCCGAAGGACACCCGCGAACGCATTGCCGCATTGATCACCTCCCCCGAAAACCGCCGCTTTTCTCAGGTCGTCGTCAATCGAGTTTGGAAACAGCTCATGGGTGCTGGCTTCGTCGAACCCGCCCATGACTGGGAAGGCCGCGATATCAGCCACCCTGAACTGCTCGATTGGCTCGCCGGTGAATTTGTTGCCCACGATTACAGCGTAAGACACCTCATGCGTCTCATCACCACCTCCGACGCATACCAGCGCGAAGCGGGTACTGAAAACCTCGCCTCAGCCTCCGCAGACGAACGCTTTTTCGCCGCCCCCGGACTTCGCCGCCTCAGTGCCGAACAGATCGTCGACTCGCTGTATGCCTCCACCGCAAAGCGGATCGATTCAGAGAAACTCACCTTCATTCACGATGGTCGTCACCCGCTTGGCAGGCGGCAGGATCTCGGGGTTCCGGATCGCGCCTGGATGTTCGCCAGCCTCAACAACGAACGCGACCGCCCCAGTCTCGCTTTGCCCCACGCCCAGACCACCGTCGACGTGCTGCAGGCGTTCGGCTGGACCGGCGCACGGCAGAAACCCATCCTCGAGCGCTCCACCGATCCCGACGTCCTCCAACCCGGCATTCTCGCCAACGGTCTTCTCGTGCAAAATCTGTCCCGCGCTTCCGATGGAAGCGAACTTGCCGAACTCGCCGTGAAATCCAAGTCACCCAGCGCGCTTCTTGAAAATCTATTCCTCCGCTTTCTGAGCCGTCTTCCGAAAGCCGCCGAGCGCGATGCTTTTGTTCCCGCCATGCGAACCGGATTCAACGAACGGCTCGTGCCTGCAGATCAACGAGCAACACCTCCGAAGTTCGAGCCGCTCGGGCTTGCCACCTGGCTGAACCACGTCAGCCCCGAAGCCAACACTATCCAGCTCGAAAAAGAAAAACGCGTCCAGCGTGGCCCCAGCCCCGACCCGCGCCTGCAAACCGAGTGGCGGGAAATTTACGAAGACATCATCTGGAGCCTCATCAACGACCGTGAGTTCGTCTGGATTCCATGATTCCATTTCCGTCTCACCTCATTCTAAAATGAAACATTCCAACCCCATGAACCGGAGACATTTTCTCGGCGCAGGCGCATCTCTGGCCGGAGGCCTTTCGCTGCCACACTCACTTCTCGCCAACGAGGCTGCCTCCCCACTCATTCAAGGAAAAGCCGAACACGTCATCTCGATCTGGCTAGGCGGAGGAATGGCTCAAACCGACACCTTCGATCCCAAACGAAAAGGCGACCCAAAAGCCAAAAAGGCGGGTTCTTATTACGACTCCATCGATACCGCCGTCCCCGGCGTTCAAGTTTGCGAACATCTCGCAAGGATGGCCCCGCTCATGGATCGCGTCACCGCCGTGCGAACCGTCAATCACAACGTCATCGACGAGCACGCCGCCGCGACCAACCGCATGCACACTGGCCGCCCTATCACCGGTTCGATCACCTATCCCTCGATCGGTTCGCTGATCTCTCACGAACGTGGACCCGCTGCCGAAGGCGCACCGCCCTACGTAGTTATCGGCTACCCCAACGTCACCCGCGGACCGGGGTTTCTCGGCGCACAATCCGGCTATCTTTATCTCACCGATACCAGTCGCGGCCCGGCAGGATTATCCCGTCCCAAAGGCATCACCGCAGGTCGTCAAACTCGTCGTGAACAATTTCTCGCAGCCCTCCTCGCCGCCAAGGATCCCACCACGGATCGCCAGATGCAAAGCTACGATGCCGCGATCGAGCAAAGCCTCAAACTCAGCGGCCCCAAGTTCAACAAGGTCTTCGAACTCGACAAAGAACCCGCTGACCTGAGAACCTCCTACGGCGGCGAATTCGGCCAGCGCTGCCTCCTCAGCCGCCGCCTCGTTGAACGTGGCGTACGCTTTGTCGAAGTGTCCCACAATCTCAATTTCCTCAACGGCACCGGTTGGGACACCCACAACGAAGGCATCCTCAATCAGCACGAACTGATTCGTGAACTCGACGGAGCCGTTGCCACTCTCATCACCGATCTGGAGTCGAAGAAACTCCTCGATAAAACCCTCATCGTCATCACCACCGAATTCGGCCGCCCTCCCGAGTTTGACGGCGGCGGCGGACGAGGCCATCAAGGCACTGCCTTCTCCTGTGTTCTTGCCGGCGGCGGTTTGAATCACCAAGGAGCATGGGGGCAAACGGACGAACTCACCAAGAAGGTCGTCGAAAACCCCGTCAGCGTTCCCGACTTCTTCGCCACAATTTGTGCCGCAACAGGAGTCGACTATCGGAAAAGCCTCTACGACGGCGACCGTCCCATTCCCATCACCGATCGAGGGGAACCGATCGGAGCGCTTTTTGGATAGAAAAATGAAGGCGGAATTCTAAAGCTCGAGAAGAATTCAACTGCAATAGAGATTGTCAGAATGAGACCTGTTGGTTAGCCTCAACGCTTTCTATGAAGTTACCTTTCCTCACTTTAACCACCGCATTCTGCGCTCTCACCCTGTCCTCGCCTCTTGCGTGCGGAGGGCCAAAGAACGTCGTCATCTTCTTCGTCGACGACATGGGATGGACCGATCTCAGTTGCACCGGAAGTGACTTCTATGAAACGCCTAACATTGACGCACTCGCAAAAGACGGCGTTCGTTTCACAAGTGGCTATGCCGCCTGTACGGTTTGCTCACCGAGCCGGGCCGCTCTCATGACCGGGCAATCTCCTGCCCGCCTTCACGTCACTGATTTCATACCGGGTCACCCTTTCGTCAACACTCCGCTGACCATTCCTGAGTGGACGCAAGCATTGGAACATGAGCACCTCACGATTCCAGAATTGCTAAAGGAGCACGGCTATGTGAGTGCTCACCTGGGAAAGTGGCACCTCTCCCACCGGGACGGCTACACAAGAGGAGGAGAAGACACCCCTGACCCTGACTTTTACCCGCAACCGCACGGGTTTGATTACAATATCGGTGGATGCGAAAAAGGCGCCCCGCCAAGTTATTTTTGGCCCTACGGAAAAGGCAAGGATCTCGAGGCAAAAAAACAGAACACCATTTTTGAGACCTTACCGAAAGACGAAAAAGACCACGAAGGAGAATACCTAACCGACCGACTTGCCTCGGAAGCGGAATCGCTCATCGATCAATTCACCGAAGAAGAAAAACCTTTCTTCATCAATTTTTCTTTCTACAACGTTCACACCCCGCTCATGGGCCGTCCTAACCTCGTATCTAAATACGAAGCCAAGCTGAAGGCGAATCCAAATACGACGCATACCAACGTCAAATATGCGGCCATGGTAGAGAGTGTTGACGAGGCCGTCGGAAAGGTCATCGCAAAGCTCGAAGCGACCGGGCACCGAGATGACACGCTGATCATTTTCACCTCAGATAACGGAGGCCTCAAGCCAGCAGCAACCGACAACTCGCCCTTGCGCCAGGGCAAAGGTGGCATCTACGAAGGAGGCATTCGTGTGCCACTCATTATTGATCTCCCTGGTGACGGCGCTTCCGGCGGTGTTTGTCACGAACCTGCAATCACAATGGACCTTCTCCCTACTATTTTTGAAGCCATCGGCAAGCCCCTCCCCGAAGTAGTCACGGACGTGCTCGACGGACAATCGTTACTTCCTCTTGTGAAAGACCCTCGAGCCAAACTGGATCGAAAAAGCATTTTCTGGCACTACCCTCACTACCATTCTATGGGAGCACAGCCTTACAGCGCGATTCGTTCGGGGAACTGGAAACTGATTGAGGTGATCGGGCAAAACCAAATCGAGCTTTACGACCTCACCAGTGACATTCACGAGAACAACGATCTTGCTCGTGCCGAGATTGAAAAGACAAAGGAACTCTACTTCGAACTCGCAAACTGGAGAAAGTCTATCGGTGCGCAGATGCCTACCGTGAACCGCGATTTTGATCCTAAAAAACCGTCTGGCGTTTCCCGCAACGGAAAGCTAAAACCAGCCGCACCGCTCCGTGACTAACTTAGAAAATCTATTTCGATGAAAAATTTAACGATCCCCTTTCTCCTCGTGCTTTTCGCGACAGCCCTCAACGCTGCCGACAAACCAAACATCCTTGTGATCTACACGGATGACCAGGGTTACGGTGATGTCTCCTGTCTCAATCCGGATTCAAAATTTCAAACTCCCGCGCTCGACAGGCTTGCTGCTGAAGGGATGACGTTTACCGACGGGCACTCGGGCGACACGGTCTGCACTCCAAGCCGCTACATGCTCCTGACCGGTCGCTACTCTTGGCGAACCCGATTAAAGTCGGGAGTCTTCGGTGCGGAAACGCCGTGCCTGATTGAGGGCGACCGAATGACCCTCGCATCTCTAACGAAGCAACATGGCTACGATACCGCAATGATCGGCAAGTGGCATCTCGGGATGGATTTCTACGGAGAGCGCGGTTCTCGCGACTGGAGTCAACCGGTTCAAGACATGCCGCTCGATAAAGGATTCGAGTATTTCTTCGGAATCCCCGCCTCTTTAAACTATGGCATTCTCGCTTGGTTCGAAGGCCGTCATGCGCCGGTGCCCCCCACCCTATTCACCGCCAAGAAACCCAACCAAATCGCGATCAGCGATTACAGAATCATGCCTCCTTACGATGGCCCGCCCGCCAAGTTCTCGCAGCCAAATGTGATCGGCACTTTTAAAGGCCCCATCGAAGTCGCCCCTGACTTTCTCGACAGCGAATGCCTGACACGCTTTACCGACGAAACCCTCGACTGGCTGAAGAAGAGAGATTCGGAGAAACCGTTCTTCGTCTATTTGCCCTACACTTCTCCGCACAAGCCTGTCATTCCCATCGATCAGTTCAGGGGTAAAAGTGGCGCCGGTGCTTATGGCGACTTCATGATGGAGACCGACTGGCATATCGGCCGCATTCTCGATTATCTGGATGAGAACAATCTCGCTGACAACACACTGGTTTACTTCTCCAGCGACAACGGACCTGAAAACACGTGGCCGAAACGAAATGAACTGTATAACCACGCAAGCAATGGAATCTACCGTGAAGGCAAACGATCCATCTACGAAGGTGGACACCGCGTCCCTTACTTTGTTCGCTGGCCTGCGAAAGTCGCTGCCGGAAGCGAGTGGAACAAGCCCGTCACTCAAGGTGATCTACTTGCCACAGTCGCGGATATTCTGGAGACCGAGCTTCCCGCTAACGCCGGAGAAGACAGCGTAAGCCTGCTTCCTGCTCTGACGGGAAATATGGACAAGCAAATAAGCCTCCCGGTGATCCATCATGGCTCCAACGGACGCTTTGCCATCCGGAGCGACGATTGGAAACTGGTCATGGAGTCGCGCGCGAAGAAGGACAAGCGCGAACTCTATCATCTCGGAAAAGACCCGAGTGAAGAGAAGAATGTCATCGATGCCCACCCCGACATTGTCACTGAGCTTCTCGCCGAGCTGACTCGAATCACTTCTTCGGGACGAACCACTCCGGGAGATGCGTCACCGAACGACACGGACTGGTGGAGAAATCTCCACTGGATGGAGCCGTGGGAGAATTGAGTAGCAACGGAGTCTTCGGGGCGTCTCTCGGAGATAGACGCCTATGCGCCCATCACGGGTCGAGTGATGATCCATACATGGTTTCATGAGTCACTAGTGAACAGAGGCAAGTCATCGGTCAATCACTTTGGACTATTCCCGCTCCTCCTGCTGCCGCAATACCGTTACGAAATCGCCTTGGTTCAGCGACTTGGCTTTGCGATAGTTTTCACATTTCTATGACTCGCTCCGCCCTATACATTCTTTTGATTTCACTGCTGCTCCCTTTCTACTCGCAAGGCGACGGGCCTGCTGACAACATTGCAACCACAGTCAGGCCAATCCCACCCCTCGGAATTGAGGTCACGGCCGAGCAAACACAATCACTTCAGGCAGGCCTGAAAAAGCTTCGCTCCCAATTGGATGCGATCCCCCCTTCGCCCTTCGTATCTGCCTACCTGCCGGATGCGGAGATCTGTTACAAAGCAGTTCACGATGCGCTCAAATACGGCGAGTTTTTCAAACCCGGTGAAATCGACTTTGCTTTCGAACTCTTAAAAACAGGAGTAGAGCGAGCCAAACACCTGGCCAAGGGCATGGCTCCCTGGACGCGAGAAACCGGCAACGTCATCCGCGGCTACCGCTCGGAGATTGATAGATCAGTCCAACCCTACGGATTGGAAGTTCCCGGCTCTTACGATTTCGAAAGCCCGAATCCGACACGTCTCGATTTCTGGTTTCATGGCCGGGGCGAAAAGCTCAGCGAAGTCTCCTTTCTCCAACAAAGGAGCTCCGGCAAAGGAGGTAAAATCAGCCCGGCAAACACCATCGTCCTGCATCCCTACGCCCGCTACTCCAACGCCAATAAATTTGCCGGCGAGGTTGATCTGTTTGAGGCCTACGCCAGTGCGAGCCGCGACTACGATTTTGATCCTGACCGAATTCTCGTGCGAGGCTTTTCAATGGGTGGCGCAGCCTGTTGGCAGTTCGGAGTTCATCACGCCGGTAATTGGGCGGCAGTCCAGCCGGGGGCAGGTTTCTCAGAAACCCCCGATTTTCTCAAAACGTTTCAAGGTGAGACTCTGAACGCCCCCTCCTGGGAGAAAAAACTCTGGCGCTGGTATGATGCGACTCATTGGGCGGCCAACCTGACCAACACCGCCACGATCGCATACAGCGGTGAAATTGATCGTCAAAAACAAGCTGCTGACATGATGGTGGCAGCAGCAGAAAAAGAGGGACTCGACCTCCTACATATTGTCGGTCCTGACACGGCGCACAAATTTCATCCTGATTCACTGGAAGAAATTGAATCACGACTTTCGAGCATCGCTTCCCATCAAAAGGCCGATATTCCCACCTCGCTGGATTTCGTTACCTACACCTTGCGCTACAACCGAATACACTGGGCAAGAGTTGACCGACTCACGGAACATTGGGAGAAAAGTCGACTCAAGGCAAAACTCGTCCCGCGTCATGGGCTTGAGATCAAGACCACCGCAATCGAAGCTTTTTCACTTCTGTTTGAAAGTGGTCAATGGCCTTTCAACCTCACCGCCGAACCCGTCGTGACAGTAGACGGCGTCGAACTTCGACTTCACCGACCCAAGTCTGACCGCTCCTGGGAAGCGTCCTTCAAAAAAGGGAAAACAAACGCATGGGAAGTGAGCGCGACAATTCCAGGTGAACGGAAACTGCTGACCGATTGGAAAACTTCTACCGCGCCCCTGCCGGAGACACTCACGAAAAGACACGGCCTCCAGGGGCCCATCGACGATGCCTTTATGGAATCGTTTGTCTTTGTCGAGCCCACCG
>JAOFXR010000022.1 GCA_028047635.1 Verrucomicrobiales bacterium | reverse complement strand
CTTTCTCCTTCTCTACGAGATCAGCAGGAACTTCGTCCGCTGAAATGCAGATCGGCTGAGCCGCCGCGATGTGCATGCAGATGTCTTTGGCAAGAGCTGCGAACTCAGGAGTTCCGGAGGTCGCCGCATTCTCAGCAGTAAGCTCTACAAGAACACCTACACGGCCTGCCATGTGAATGTAGGTGCCGACACCACCTTCGCCGGCAGCTTCGTATTTAGCGAAACGGGCAAGCCCCATGTTCTCGCCGAGTTCACCCACTTTGATTTTGATGAATTCTTCAAGCGTAGAAGCATCACCTGCGTAGTCTTGAGCAAGAAGCGCTTCAAGAGTGTCAACAGAGTCGCTCGCCTCAATGTGATCAAGGATCGCCTCAACAAAGTCGCGGAAATTATCGTTTTTAGCAACGAAGTCAGTCTCGCACGCTACCGAAGCAAGAATTCCCGTTTTGCCGTCAGCAAGAATACGCGAGGCTACAGCGCCTTCAGATGCGGCGCGCCCGGCCTTCTTGTCAGCATCGACGATGCCTTTCTTGCGAAGAAGGGTCTCAGCCGCCTCGAGATCGCCATCGGATTCGATGAGAGCTGCTTTGCAATCCATCATGCCGCCGTTGGTTTTGTCACGGAGCATCTTAATTAGTGAAACAGTGATTTCAGCCATAATATTTCAGTTGGTTAAAAAGTGTTAAAAGAGAATTGGGATGCCATCGCAAAGGCGAATGGCAAAGGTTCATTGAGAGAGAATTGGGAATCTAACGGTAAAAAGCAAACAGGGTTAAGTCAGTGACCTAACCCTATTAGGTCTCCAGGGAATTTTCCCGAAGGAGAATTAAGCGATTCCTACAACAGGATCGATGAGCTTCTTGAGAATCACCCGGATCGAGCGAATCGCATCGTCGTTGGCTACGATTGGATACGTGACCAAATCCGGATCGGCGTTTGAGTCAACCAATGCAACGATAGGGATTTTCAGCTTACGTGCTTCGTTGACTGCGTTGTATTCACGAGCGGAATCAACAACAACAACCGCATCAGGCTGGCGCTCCATCTTGCGGATACCGGAAAGACGAAGGTTAAGCTTGAGCTTTTCACGGCCGAGAGAAGCAATCTCCTTCTTACTCATCTTCTTGAAGTCAGGTGACTTCTGAAGGTTTTCGAGCATTTCCATTCGTCCAACACTAGAACGAATCGTCTCAAGGTTGGTGAGAGTGCCGCCCAACCAACGGTGGTTGACGTAGAATTGGTTCGTTGCTTCAGCCGCTTCGCGAACCGCATCCTGTGCCTGACGCTTACAACCTACGAAGAGGATCTTTTTCCCTTTGGAAACGAGATCGGCTAGGAATTTCCCTGCTTCATCAAGCTGGATAACGGTTTGCTCAAGATCGATGAGGTGAACGGCGTTCTTTGATCCGAGAAGATAAGGCTTCATTTTCGGATTCCACTTGCGTGACTGGTGACCGAAGTGAGCGCCGGCTTCGACGAGTTCAGTAATGAGTTCGTTTGACATATTTTAAGAGGGGACCCTTTTAGCAGGTATTCCCGAGTGTTTGAAAGGCGCCATCGTTAAAATTTCTCCCTGCTCTTTCGAACATTCGCCTTTCATCAATTTTCTATGACGGATTGGGAGGGGCGGGAATAAACGCTGAAATCGCAGGAATGCAAGGGAGGAATGGCGTTTTGCTCAGTGAAAGGTCGCACGGGCTTAGCGTAACCTCACATTTCCCTGCTATCTCTCAGTATCATCCACTGAAATGACGCTCCAAACCACACGATCACGAGACCAAAATCAACGCCCATTCCCAGCCCGCATCCACTCACGAACACGGGCGATCCCTGAAGGATTATGGCGATACTGATTGAGCCAGAGAATCGCCTCCTTCGGCGGTAGTGAGGGACGTGAAGCAGGGAGACTGGCGAAGGCTGTATACTCCCTTCTCCCGCCAATCCGCCGAGGTCTCCTCCGCGATCCATTCTTCGTAATCCAGCCACCAGTCGAGAAAGCGGAGACTGGCGAAATAAACGTCAAGAGTGGGACCGCCGTGCAGAGACTCGGGTGCGTATAAACCCGGGGCAGGTGGTTCCTCTCCCGAGTGGAGGAAGCAGTATTTCTTGTTTCGAATGTAGAGAAAGTTCGCCGCCACCTCCCCGGACCCGGCATAGAGCCCCGCACAGGCTCCGTGCAGCTCGACAAAAGCGTGACCGTCGAGGCCCTTGCGATAGCAGCTTGTCCCTTCCAGCCCCTCTGACTTCCGCCGCTCGAAGCCGTTTTCGCAAAGTAAATTCCCTTGAGGATGGATCACGTCACGCCCCCAGAAATACATTTGCTGACCAAGCAAATTTGTAAAATCACGAAGCAATACACGAAGCCTCGATACTTGCAGATCGCAAACAGCATTGGGGTCGGCAGATTTTGGCTTAAGCCAAGGTGAAGAAAAACCAATATCCATGGAACAAATAAATTCAGCGGGCCGCGGTGACACCGGCCTCGCCTTAATTAATGCATAATAATTGCATTAATAACTTTCACAACCCCATTAACGCAATTATTATGCATTAGCGATATGGGCAGTCTACAGAACGAATTCGAATAAAGGAGTCTGCTTTTTTCAGGCCCATCAAAAAATTCAGACCGATGTCTCAGATCAATAAGGAACCTAGGCAGCCCTTGATATCAGAAAAATTTTCAACAATGTCATCACGAATGGAAACTCTCACCTCGCCACTACCACCGAAACTCCCTGTAACGGTTCTCTCCGGATTTCTCGGGGCGGGCAAGACGACGCTGCTCAATCATATCCTCCGCAACCGCGAGGGGAAGAAAGTCGCGGTGATCGTCAATGATATGAGCGAGGTCAATATCGACGCCGCTCTGGTTCGGTCCGGCGACGCGGCCCTTTCTCATGCTGATGAGAAGATGGTTGAGATGTCGAACGGCTGTATCTGCTGCACTCTGCGCGAAGACCTTCTCATCGAAATCGGAAAGCTGGCCCGTGAGGGACGATTTGATTATCTGCTGATTGAGTCGACCGGGGTGAGTGAGCCGATGCCGGTCGCAGAAACTTTCACTTTTCGCGATGAGGAAGGCAACTCCCTCGGCGATATCTCCGGGATAGATACCATGGTCACGGTCGTCGATGCACTGAACTTTCTCCGCGACTACGAGAGCGTCGACAATCTCCAGACTCGCGGCACCGCAGTGGGCGAGGAAGATGAGCGAACCATCGTCGATCTCCTTGTTGATCAGGTCGAGTTCGCGAATGTCATCCTGGTCAACAAAATCGATCTTATCTCGCCGGATGATCGTCGACGCATTCTTGCGATGATAGCAGCACTCAATCCCAAGGCGAAGATTTACGAAACGACCAACGCCGACGTTGCGCTCGATCATGTCATGGGGACTGGTCTTTTCGATCTCGCCGAGGCCGAAGAAACAACCGGATGGCTCGATTCGCTCGTCGAATACACTCCGGAAACGGAAGAATATGGCATTTCAAACTTCGTTTATGCGCGACGCATCCCCTTTCATCCCGAGCGAATTTACGAGGTATTTCAGAACGAATGGCCCGGCGTGATCCGATCCAAGGGCCTTTTCTGGCTCGCGACCCGACTGCAGATGGCAGGCTACTGGTCGCAGGCCGGCGCGATGTGCCAGAACCAGTGCATGGGGTTTTTCTGGGCAGCGGTGCCGAAAGAGCACTGGCCCGAAAATCCCGATGAACTCGCTGAGATCGAACGTGTCAGCAAGGGTGAAAACGGCGATTGTCGCCAGGAAATCGTTCTGATCGGCTCGGATATGGATCGCGAGGCACTCACCGCGATGCTCGATGCCGCCCTTCTCACCGACAAAGAATTGGCGATGGAGAAAGACGAGTGGAAAGCGCGTTTCACCGATCCTTTTCCTGAGTGGAACATGGGAATCGACGCGATGGAGTCATGATTACTACTGCTTCAACCCCCATTCTAAAAACCACTCGGGGAGCGGGTGCTGACCGCATCGGTGTGGTCGCCTCAGTTCTGTGTGCGATTCACTGCGCGGCCACTCCTCTCCTGCTTCTTTTCGCACCGGCTTTCGGGGAATTTTGGTCACATCCGGCATCCCATTGGATTGTGGCTCTTTTCGTCGTGCCGCTGGCGTTGGTCATGGTGCTGCGTGGATTTCGAATTCACCGAAAACGCTGGATCGTGGCAACTGGTTTGCTCGGAATGGCTCTGGTCATCGCCGGTGCCGCCGTTCCTTACTGGCCAGATGCGAACGAGTCGGTTGCGGGGAATTTCGAAGCCGCCGCTACGAACGATGGCGCTACGGGGACGACTACAGAGGGAGAAGATTTTGTCTGGAACGTCGGTGAAGAAATGCCGGGAGAAGCTACTGCTGCTGAAACCGAAGGATGTCTCGACAGCTGTTGCCCCTCGCTCGTGACCGATAGCGAGGGGAACACGAAACTTCATATTCCGACTGCCAGTGTCGTCACCACGCTTGGTGGTGTCGCCCTCATTTGCACGCACCTCGGCAATCTCTGCGCCTGCCGAAAACGGAGAAAATCAGACTGTTGCGACTCTCCGCTCTGCTGAATAGATCCCTCCAAGCCGATTGAGAGAGGAAAGATTGATGTGGATGATTTAATTTCTACGAACTTGCATTTTATGTGTGAAGACGATCCGTTTTTCGAAGACGAAAGCTCCGGAAAGAACTACCGGTTCTTTAGGCCGGAAGGGCCTATCGATTTTTTCCGTGCCCATTCCAAGAGTGCTAATTCAGATCCTGCTCTCAACCTCGAGGACAAGGAACCCAGCGACGCAATTCTTGCCGTAGTGAAAAAAATGAAGGCCCTCGTAGGAGAATATACGGCCACGGCGGAAAGAGTCGGCACAGAACTGGGAGCGCACCTCCTCAGCAAGGTGTTAGATGCGCTTCAGCGGGAGTCGACGGGAGAGCATAAACCGCTCGAAATTATTGAAGGAGAAAATGCCACAGAACAGTTTCTTAGCGAATCACTCTACAACGAATTACTCGAAGTCCCTGTAGTGGTTCGCCTCTCTGGATCTTGCAACTGCGCTTCTTTTC
The DNA here is from genome assembly GCA_028047635.1 of Verrucomicrobiales bacterium. Lineage (GTDB taxonomy): Bacteria > Verrucomicrobiota > Verrucomicrobiia > Verrucomicrobiales > DEV007 > Arctic95D-9. The sequence goes on along the minus strand of JAOFXR010000022.1, from coordinate 40,484 downwards.
CAAATTCAAAAGATTGGAAAATCTGTCTCAAGCTTCTTGCCGACTCCCTACCTGAATCTACGAAATTTAATTCCTATGCCAACTAATCCAATCCCACTTTTTGCCTCCCGAACCAGCGTGGAACAGGTTGAAGAGGGAACCATACTCGCCCCGAAATTCGATGATAAAGGTGTCATCCCCTGCATCACTCAGCATGCTAAAACGAATGAGGTTCTCATGTTCGCCTTCATGAATGAAGAGGCTCTGCGACTCACCATCGAGAACGGACTCGCTCACTACTGGTCGCGATCCCGAGAGAAACTTTGGAAAAAAGGCGAAACATCCGGGATGTTTCAACACCTCGAGGATATACTCATCGACGACGATCAGGATTGCATCATCATCAAAGTTCAACTAACCGCTCCCGATGCCGGAGGCTAGGAGGCCTCTTGCCATGTCGGCTATCGGAGCTGCTTCTATCGTCGTATCACTTCCAATGTCGGGGAGGTCCCTCCCGAACTACAATTCATCGAGTCAGCGAAGTCTTTCGATCCCAACGCGGTCTACGGCAACACCCCTAATCCCACCCGGCTTTGACCCCTGAGACCGAAGTCTACTTTGCTACCTTCGCCTACTGATGTCCAAACCGCTTCTCTTCATCACCGGTTTTCTCGGGGCCGGGAAAACGACTCTGCTTCGCGCGCTTCTCAACGAGTTCAATCGACGCGGAAAAACCGCTGATGTGATTTTGAATGATTATGAGAACGCCGATATCGATGCCTCTACTCTGCCGGAGTCGAGTGCTTCAATCTTTCCTCTCGCGGCAAGTTGCGCATGCTGCGACAGCCTCGACGATCTCGTGAAACTGTGCCTCGCTGCACAGAAGAGTGAAGGCGATGCTTTGATCATTGAGTTGAACGGCACTGCCGATCCCCTACCTCTCCTTGAAACATTTACCCTGCTTGAGGAGAAAATGCCGTTTTCTCCGCGCTGGCAGGTCGGTATCGTGGACGCGCGATACTGGGAAAAGCGCGAAGCATTTGGTGCGCTTCAGGTGCGGCAAGTGGAGACTGCAACGCACTGGATGCTAACTCACGCGGAGGGTCTCACCACAGATGAAACGGAGAAGATCACTGAGTCAGTCGAAGTGACGAACCCCTACGCCGTTCGCGTGGATGCCGCCCGACTTGCCGACGAACTTGCCGCAGCGGAAGACGTGAATACAAAACGAGTTCACGGGAGTCAGAGCCATGAACACGGGAGCAATTCCATACACGACCACGAGCACGCCCTGTCCCATCGATTCACAGGATGCCAAATCCCACTGCCGGGGCGCTATCGCGTTGAGCAAATGATACGGTTTATGGAATCTCTCCCCGATGAAGTGGTTCGTGCGAAAGCTCTCGTAAAACTGAGCGAGGAGCCCGGTCCGCGTTGGCTCTTCGAGCGAACCGGTCGGCACCCGGTCGAGCAACCGGTAAAGGTGGATAGCCTGAGAAAAGTTTCCGCTTCACTGGTATGTATCGGTCCCGGTCTCAACCCATCAGCATTGCGTGAGATGGTGATGAATAGTTTCGGAGTGTGATTCTCCATCCTGCGCTCCTGACGTGATCATCGAGATCTCTGCCAACCTCGGGGTCGTTTTCGCCAGAACAATTTGAGGGAGTCTCCCTCCTTCGCCAAGGCTATGGAGGACAGGCCGCTCTTCTCTCGGAGCGAGATGGCTACTATTCGAAGATTCTTTATCCTCTCTACTTTCTTCTCTCTCCTAAATTCTTTACTTCTCTGCTCCTTAACTACTCCACTTCTCTCCCCCCATAACCAAAAACACCCCGACAGGCACAATGACCTGACGGGGTGTTTGGAATTTTGGATTAAGCCTTACGCTGACTCTTCAACAATCGCCCCTTCCTCTGCTTCAGCAGCGGCGGCTTCCTTTGCTTCTTCAGCGGCGACACGAGCTGCCTCGATTTCTTCTGCGTTAACGTTTTCTACAACACCCATGTTTCGAGTGGTGTGGAAACCAGTTCCTGCAGGAATGAGGTGTCCCATGATAACGTTCTCCTTGAATCCGCGGAGGTAATCGATCCGCCCGAGCGTTGAAGCTTCGGTAAGAACACGTGTCGTGTCCTGGAATGATGCAGCCGAGATAAAGGAATCGGTCTCAAGTGATGCTTTCGTGATACCGAGAAGCACTGGCTCGCCTTCAGAGGGCTTACCACCTTGCTCTTCCATATCAGCATTGATCGCTTCGAAAGTCGTCTTCTCGACCTGATCACCCCAGAGGAATTGGGTGTCACCTGGATCGGTAATACGAACTTTACGAAGCATCTGACGAATAATGATCTCGATGTGCTTATCGTTAATTTCCACACCCTGGAGACGGTAAACGTCCTGAACCTCACTAACGAGGTGCTCCATGAGCGCATGTGGCCCGAGGATGTCCAGAATGTCGTGAGGAACAACAGCCCCTTCAGTCAGCTTCTGACCTTTAGTAACGGTGTCACCCGGCTGCACGAGATAGTGCTTACCGAGAGGGATGAGATGCTCTTCCTGTTCGCCGCTATCCGCGTCAGTCACAATCAACTTACGCTTCGCACGAATCGTTCCACCGAGTGAAACTTCACCGTCGATCTTGGCGATCTCAGCAATCTCTTTCGGCTTACGAGCTTCGAAAAGCTCAGCCACACGAGGGAGACCGCCGGTAATATCTTTCGTCTCGGAAACTTTACGAGGCGTTCTCGCAAGCTGATCACCACCTTGAACTTCCTGACCTTCAGTCACTGAAAGGTGAGCACCAGTTGGAATCGAGTAGGTTGAAAGCTCGTTACCTTTCTTGTCCACGATCAGAATCTGCGGGTGCAAATCCTCCTTGTGTTCAATAACGACCAATCCTTTCGTATTCGTTTCCTTATCAATTTCAGTATCCAACGTAATGCCCTGAAGCATGTCGCGGAACTTAATCTTACCGGTCTTCTCTGTAATGACGGGAACACTATATGGGTCCCATGTTGCAAGAGTAGCGCCTTTCTTGATTTCAGCATTATCAGCCACTTCGATCACCGAACCACTAACAACGTTATACATTTCAAGCTCGAGACCGTTTTTGTCGTGAATCGAAATCGTTCCGTTCTTGTTAAGAGCAACCCATGTGCCCTTAGCTGTCTCAACTGTCTTAAGGTCGTTATAGTGAACAATACCCTTTGCCTTCACTTTAATGATAGGCTGCTTGAATGTTCCTGACGCAACACCACCGACGTGGAAAGTACGCATCGTAAGCTGTGTTCCCGGCTCACCGATCGACTGCGCGGCAACAATGCCTACAGCCTCACCGATTTTCGCCATCGCATTCGTAGCGAGGTTCATACCGTAACAACGAGCACAACAACCTCGTCGGCTCTCACAGGTGAGAACGGAGCGAATCTTGAGCTGCTCATGGCCAATGTTGTAGAGATTGAGGGCGATTGCCTCGTCAATCATCTGACTTGGCTTCACGACTTCAACGTCACCATTGACCACTTTCTCAGCGGAAACACGACCATAAATACGGGTCTTCAGATCAACTGCCTCTTCGTCACCTTCGTAAATTGATTTTACGACAATACCGTTAGCCGTTCCGCAATCCTCTTCTGTGATGATCACGTCCTGCGCGACATCAACAAGCTTACGGGTCATGTAACCTGAGTCAGCTGTCTTAAGCGCGGTATCAGCAAGTCCCTTGCGGGCTCCGTGAGTGGAGATAAAGTATTCGAGAACGGAAAGACCTGAACGGAAGTTCGAAATAATCGGACGCTCAATAATCTCACCGGAAGGTTTGGCCATCAGACCACGCATACCCGAGAGCTGCTTAATCTGCTGACGGTTACCACGGGCACCGGAATCGACCATCATGAAGAGCGGACTTGGAAGGTCGCTACCTTCATTATGCTCAATCGTGCGGAAAAGCGCCTTCGTGATCTCATCACCTGCGTGAGTCCAGATATCAACGATCTTGTTATAACGCTCTTTGTTGGTGATAACACCGGAACGATACTGATCATTCGCCTTCTTAACGCTAGCGGTCGCCTCTTTCACTTCTATCTCTTTCTCGTCCGGAATGATCATGTCGAAAATACCAACCGATACTCCCGAACGAGTCGCTTCCTTGAAACCAAGCGATTTAAGCAAGTCCAGTGACTTCACTGTGCCGTCCTGACCAGCAACCTGGTAGCAACGCCAAATGATATCCGAAAGTTGCTTCTTGCCGGCGCTTTCATTGACAAAGCCCAGCTCATCCGGCCAAACTTCGTTAAAACGCACGCGACCAGCCGTGGTAACGATCACTTTTTTATCAGGATCACCGTAAGCACGGCCCTCGCTACCGAAGTCGGGGTTACGCACACGGATAGGATCGTGCATGTCAATAGAGCGGTTTGCGACAGCAAACTCCACCTCAGTGGTGTCAGCAAAGAGAGAGAGCTTAGGCTCCATCTCAGGGTCGCGAAGCGGGATCAGACGACAGTAGGTCAGGAAGTATGACCCGAGAGTAATATCCTGAGAAGGTGTCGTGATCGGCTTTCCACTGGAAGGGGTGAAGATGTTATTCGGAGCCAACATGAGCATGCGGGCCTCCATTTGAGCTTCCACCGAGAGAGGTACGTGAACCGCCATCTGGTCACCATCGAAGTCAGCGTTATACGCGGTACAAACGAGTGGGTGAACACGGATCGCGGATCCCTCAATCAGAACAGGCTCGAATGCCTGAATCGAAAGACGGTGAAGCGTAGGCGCACGGTTCAAGAGAACCGGGTGTCCTTTGGTTACTTCTTCCAGAATATCCCAGACCTCTGAGGTCTTGCGCTCGATAAGCTTCTTCGCACTACGAACGGTGTGAACGTAGCCAAGCTCCTTAAGGCGGCGGATGATGAACGGCTCGAAAAGCACGAGTGCCATCTTCTTAGGAAGACCACACTGGTGAAGTTTGAGATCCGGCCCAATCACGATGACGGAACGTCCTGAGTAATCAACACGCTTACCGAGAAGGTTTTGACGGAAACGTCCACCTTTACCCTTAAGCATATCGGAAAGTGACTTGAGAGCGCGGTTTCCAGCACCGGTAACGGCACGTCCATGACGTCCGTTATCGAAGAGCGCATCCACAGCCTCCTGCAACATACGCTTCTCGTTACGAATAATAACGTCAGGCGTTTTGAGCTGAAGAAGGTTCTTAAGGCGGTTGTTCCGGTTGATGACACGACGGTAGAGGTCGTTCAAATCGGACGTCGCAAAACGACCACCTTCGAGAGGAACCAGCGGACGAAGATCCGGAGGAATCACAGGAAGTACCTCGAGAATCATCCACTCAGGACGAGTCTTCGAATAATGGAATCCCTGAGCCAGCTTGAGACGCTTCGCAAGTTTCTTACGAACCTGCTTGGAGCGTGTTTTGCCCATGGCCTCTTCGAGCTCTTCGATCTCCTTGAGAAGATCGACGCGAGTAAGTAAATCACGAACCGCTTCAGCGCCCATTCCAGCGAGGAAGCCTTCGTTGCCATACTCTTCCTCCGCATCGCGGAATTCGAGTTCGGTAAGAAGCTGTCCGGGCTCGAGCGGTGTATTACCGGGCTCGATGACGATGTAATCTTCGTAATAAATGACGCGCTCGAGCTGACGGGCACTCATGTCGAGCATGAGACCGATGCGGGAAGGCATACACTTGTAGAACCAGATGTGAGAAACAGGAACGGCGAGCTCGATGTGGCCCATGCGCTCACGACGGACGCGGCTCAGAGTCACCTCAACGCCACAACGGTCACAAACAGTACCCTTATGCTTGATACGCTTGTATTTTCCGCAGGCACATTCCCAGTCCTTGGTAGGACCAAAAATTCGCTCGCAGAAAAGACCGCCTTTTTCAGGCTTGAAGGTTCGGTAGTTGATCGTCTCCGGATTTTTCACTTCACCCTGACTCCATCCACGGATGGTCTCAGGGTTGGCGACGGTAATACGAACGTGATCGAAACTGTCGGACTTGCGCTCAAGGCCGAAGATTTCGTCCAGATGGGTTTCAGAACTTAAAGATGGAACAGACACAGTAGTAGTTGGCTAAGGTTTGAATTCTAGTTTGATCTAGGATCAGCCAATTTGAAGGCTATCGGCGAGAATTTCTTCAGGAGAGCGTTCCGAGGAACCGACGCGAACGTCGAGACCAAGACTCTGCATCTCCTTAATGAGAACGTTGAATGATTCCGGCGTGCCGGCATCAAGGGTGTTGTCACCCTTAACGATTGATTCGTAAATTCGAGTACGTCCCTGGACGTCATCCGATTTCACGGTGAGAAGCTCCTGAAGCATATAAGCAGCTCCATAAGCCTCGAGCGCCCAGACCTCCATCTCTCCGAAACGCTGACCACCGTATTGGGCTTTACCGCCCAATGGCTGCTGCGTAACAAGCGAGTAAGGACCAACCGCACGTGCGTGGATCTTATCCTGCACGAGGTGACCGAGCTTGAGCATGTAAATGACTCCAACAACTACCGGCTGGTAGAAGGCGTCACCAGTTCTGCCATCATAAAGCTGAGACTTACCGTTGACTCCGATCCACTCAAATCCGGGCTTCGCCTTTGCCTCTTCGAGGTATTCGACAATCTTGGATTCAGGAATTCCGTCAAACACCGGAGTCGCCACTTTGAAACCAAGGGCTCTCGCAGCAACACCGAGGTGCGTTTCCAAAACCTGACCGACGTTCATTCGACTTGGAACACCCAGTGGGTTCAAACAAATATCAATCGGCGTTCCGTCTTCGAGGTAAGGCATGTCCTCTTCAGGCACGATGGTCGCGACCACCCCTTTGTTTCCGTGACGGCCAGCCATCTTATCACCCACAGAAAGCTTACGCTTCTTGGCGACATAAACTTTGACCTGCTTGATAACACCTGGATCGGATTCATCACCGGACTCTATACGGTCCAACTGACGCTCCCGCTCCATGTCCACATCTGCGAACTTCTGCTCGTAGCTGGAAATAATGTCGAGAACCTTGTTCCGAATCGGGCTCGGATCGATTTCGATGTTTGAGTAATTGTCAGCAAGCTTGCGAAGAAGCGTCTTCGTGATCTTACGGTTTGCAGGAATGATGATTTCACCGGTGCGACCATTGACCACATCGAGAGGGATTTTCTCTCCGAGCAAAATGTCAGAGAGCTTCTCAGTGAGCTGCTCCGTGAGCTCCTCATGACGGCGGCGATGCTCGTCGATGATTTGCTTCTGCTGCTTCTGCTGCTCCTTAGGATCGAGCTTCTCTTTACTGCTCGCATTGCGAGAAGAAACACGAACATCCATGACGATACCGACACAACCGGAAGGAACGCGAAGCGAGGTATCTTTCACATCAGCGGCTTTCTCACCGAAAATAGCGCGAAGGAGTCGCTCTTCGGGAGCCAGCTCCGTTTCGCTTTTCGGAGTGATTTTACCGCAAAGAATATCACCGGGCTTCACTTCAGCACCGACACGAATGACACCGTCGGGACCGAGATCCTTAAGCGCTTCCTCACCGACATTTGGAATATCACGAGTAATTTCCTCAGGGCCGAGCTTCGTGTCACGAGCGCCGATGTCGAATTCGTCGATGTGAATCGAAGTGTAAACATCCTCTTTCACGATCCGCTCAGAGATGACGATCGCATCCTCAAAGTTATAACCGTTCCACGGCATGAACGCGACGAGCACGTTACGACCGAGAGCAAGCTCGCCGTATTCCGTGTTCGGTCCGTCAGCAAGAACCTGACCCGCTTTGATTTTCTCACCGCGAAGCACGATTGGCTTTTGGTTAATGCAGGTTCCAGCATTGGAACGCATGAACTTGCGGAGAGGATAAACGTAAGTGCCGTTTTCCTTGTCGCTCTTCAGCTTAAAAGGGTTCGTAAGAAACTGAGCCTCAGAACAAGGAAGCTCACCGTCTTTAGTGATGACAATGATCTCAGCGGTTGCTGCAGCGACCACACCATTCCCTTCAGCGATAACCACTGAACGTGAGTCACGAGCGACCTTTTCTTCCATTCCGGTTCCCACATACGGAGAATCGGAGATCAAAAGTGGCACACCCTGGCGCTGCATGTTCGATCCCATGAGTGCGCGGTTCGCATCATCGTGTTCAAGGAAGGGAATCAGAGAAGCCGCAACCGAAACAAGCTGCTTCGGAGAAACGTCCATGTAAGTCGCTTCAGTCGGATCAACCTCGATAAATTCACCGAGGTGACGCACCGTAATTTCTTTAGTTTGAAAAACACCTTTGTTATCGATCGGATTGTTGGCCTGAGCGATGAGGTAACCCTCTTCTTGGTCTGCAGTAAGATACTCGATCTTCTTGCTCACCTTGCCTTTAATAATCCGGCGATAGGGAGTCTCGATAAATCCGAACTCGTTAATACGAGCATAACAGCTCATTGAGTTAATCAGACCGATATTAGGTCCCTCCGGAGTCTCAATCGGGCAGATACGTCCGTAGTGAGAAGGGTGAACATCTCGAACTTCGAATCCAGCACGATCACGATTAAGACCACCAGGCCCGAGCGCAGAAAGACGACGTTTGTGAGTCAACTCGGACAGAGGGTTAATCTGGTCCATAAACTGTGAGAGCTGTGAACGACCAAAGAAGTCACGAACCACAGCAGCAAGTGCCTTTGGATTCACCAACTTCGATGGAGTCATGCCATCAAGATTGATATCAAACAAAGTCATGCGCTCTTTGACGAGACGCTCTGTGCGGGCAAGACCAACACGACACTGGTTCGCAAGCAACTCACCCACCGCACGAATACGGCGGCTACCGAGGTGGTCAATATCATCAAGAACACCCTCACCACGACGCAGACCGAAAAGGTATCCCATAGCCACGAGGAAATCGTCAGGAGTAATGACGCGCTCATTATCATCGACGTCGAGACCGAGCTTCTGGTTGATCTTGTAACGACCCACGCGAGTGAGGTCATATTTTTTAGGATCAAAGAAAAGTCGCTTCAAAAGCGCGCGCGCATTCGCGACGGTTGGTGGATCACCAGGGCGAAGACGGCGATAAATATCTTTAAGCGCTTCCTCTTCGTTCGTTGCCGGGTCCTTTTTGAGAGACTTAACAAGAAGATCGTCGTGCGAAGCGGTAACCACAGGAACAGACTTCACACCGAGAGCGTGAAGCTGTGTAATAGTAGCAAGTGTGAGCGGCTCGTATGCCTTGGCAACGACCATCTCCCCGTCGAGAACGTCGTCAAAAATGATTTTATTCTGAAGTTCGGCCTCATCAATTTTCGGATCGATCTTGAGTTTCTCGATCTCGTAAAACTGCTCGATGATCTCTTCATCAGTAGCATAACCGATTGCACGGAGAAAAGTCGTCGCGAGGAACTTACGACGACGACGACGACGGTCGAGATAGACGTAAAGTAAATCGTTCGTATCAAACTGAACTTCCATCCAAGATCCGCGATCGGGGATGATGCGAAAACCATAGAGTGTCTTGCCATTGAGATGAAGATTAGTCTCAAAACAAACGCCCGGTGAGCGGTGTAGCTGGCTAACAACGACACGCTCAGCGCCGTTAACAACGAACGTTCCGCGCTGAGTCATCATAGGAAGCTCACCCATGTAGACTCGCTCTTCTTTCGTGCCACTCTCGTCAGCAAGAGCGAATGTTACATAGAGAGGCGCACTGAAAGTCTCACCATCGCGAAGCGACTCGAGAGCAGTAAGCTTTGGCTCACCCACTTCGTATTTAACAAAGCTGAGGGTGAATTTCTCGTCATAACTTTGGATAGGGAAAACCTCCTGAAAAACAGACTGAAGGCCTGTCGCAAGACGGTCGTCAGAAGCAGTTTCCTCCTGAAGAAACTCCTTGTATGAATCCAGTTGGACTTCGATTAAATTCGGGGTCTCGATCGCTTCTTCAATCTTCCCGAAGTAAATACGTTCAAGTTTCTTAGCTCGTGCTGACATATTTGCTCTGATATAATGGTCTGAGAACGCCTTCGATTTGTAACTTCTTCAGTAATCCGCACCCCTCCCGCCTGAAACAGGTGTACAGGGAGTAGCGCAATTTGCTCAAAAAGCCGGTCGCCAAATCGAAAGACGACGAAGCCTGATTGCATCTAAGCAACCAGGATTCGTCGTTTAGTTTAGAGAAATGTGCGAGCGGATAGCAACTTGGTTGTATAGCAATACGTTTAAATCAAGAAAAATCTTAGTCTTTTTTGGAAAAATATCCCGGCCAGTGAACGATCGACGTTCCTCCGGCCGGAATATTCCAAAGTGTGTCTACTACTTGAGTTCGACTTCAGCACCCGCCTCTTCAAGCTTAGCTTTGATTTCTTCAGCTTCAGCCTTTGCTGCGCCTTCTTTCAGGGCGATAGGTGCGCCTTCGACCAATTTCTTGGCGTCAGCAAGACCGAGGCCTGAGATCGCTTCGCGAACTGCCTTAATAACAGCAATCTTGTTCTGACCGAAAGAAGTAAGCATGACATCAAAGTCATCCTTCTCTTCAGCTGCGCCACCACCACCAGCGGCTGGAGCTGCGGCTGCGGCTGCTGGCGCTGCTGCGCTAACACCCCACTTATCTTCTAGTGCCTTCACAAGGTCTGCGACCTCAAGAACCGTCAATTCACTCAGTTGATCAACTAATGCGTTTGTATCTGCCATATTTTTGGATGGGTGTCTCCGCGTCGAACAGCGTTTCGACATTTAAGATGCTTCGCTAAGCATCCGGAAAGGAACCCGGTTTTGTTTTTTTGTTTTCGAAGTGCCGGGAAGATTCCCGACACTCAAATGGTATAAATGATTTAACCCTGGTCTGCCTTCGCCTGCAAAACGCGAGCAAGACTGCTTCCGGGCTCGTTGATGGTGCGCACCAACTTGGTGGCAGGCGCCAGAAGAACTCCGAGGAGTTGTGATTGAAGGATTTCCTTAGGAGGAAGCTCGGCAAGCGCCTTTACCTGATCAGCGTTGAGAAACTCACCATCGAGAATCGCGCATTTCAATTCAGGGCGCTTCGCGGTCTTCGCAAAGTCTTTGAGAACCTTCGCGGCGGCACAAACATCGCTCTCACCGGTAACCACAGCAGTTTGACCGCTAAGCTCAGCGGCAAGCTCTTCAGGATACTCAGCCGAGTTAGCAGCACGCTTCACAAACGTGTTTTTAGCGACACGAAACTTCGCACCAGCAGCCTTGAGCTGAGTACGAACTTCGGCGAATTCGGGAACCGTCATGCCACTGTAGTCAGCAACAATTAGGAAAGGTGACTCGTTAATGCGGTCAACAATATCGTCAATAATGACCTGTTTAAATTCTTTCATCTTATTGGATGGGTCTGATTTTAAATTCTAGTTTCTTTTACCGACTCAATTATTTCCAAGCGCCGATATCAACCGATACGCCCGGGGTCATTGTTGCAGCGACCGTACCGGTCTGAATGAAATCACCCTTCGCGCCCGGAGGACGAGAACCGGCGATGGACTCAAGGACCGCTTTCGCATTCTCAATGAGATCAGCATCCGCAAACGAAGCCTTCCCGACTGGAACTGAAATATTACCGTTCTTATCAAGTCTGAAATCGACCTTACCAGCTTTAACAGCCTTCACCGCAGCAGCCGTATCATCAGTAACCGTTCCTGTCTTGGGGTTCGGCATGAGACCGCGCGGCCCCAACTGGCGGCCGAGCTTACGAACTTCAGACATCGCTGCCGGAGTTGCAATCACTGCATCAAAATCCATCATTCCTCCTTGAACCTCTTTGATGAGATTCTCGAAACCTACATGCTCAGCCCCGGCGTTCTTCGCCTCTGTCGCAGCATCGCCTTCAGCGAAAACCAAAACACGAACATCTTTACCGCTTCCGTTCGGAAGAGGACAAGATCCGCGGACCATCTGATCCGACTGACGAGGATCCACACCCATGTGGAAAGTGATCGTCACCGATTGATCAAATTTTGGTGCCGGGAATTTCTTCACCAGCGCAACAGCATCCTCTAATGAGTAAGTGGTCTCCGAATCGACCATCTCCGCTGCCTTCAAGTATCGTTTACTTCTTTTTTTAGCCATGTTTTTTTGTGCAGTTCATCCGGATCGAAACCCTCCTGCTTATTTGGATTTGAACGGACGGAATATATAACCCCGCCCCGTTCGAAAATTAATCAGTGATCTCAAGCCCCATCTGACGCGCGGTTCCCGCAAGAATTCGGCAAGCTGCCTCCTCATCATCAGTGTTCATGTCTTCGATCTTGATCTTCACTACCTCAAGAAGCTGGGCCTTAGTAATTGATCCGACCTTTGTCTTGTTTGGCTCGCCTGAACCGGAAGCAATCTTTGCCGCCTTCTTAAGAAGAACCGCCGCTGGCGGCTTCTTGGTAACAAAAGTAAAACTCTTGTCCGCATACACACTGATAACCACAGGAAGAATATCTCCTGCGCTTTCCTGAGTGCGAGCATTGAAGTCCTTACAGAACTCCATGATATTCAATCCAGCCTGACCGAGCGCTGGACCTACTGGAGGAGAGGGATTCGCCTGACCCGCGGGGATCTGGAGCTTAAGCTGTTGTACTAGTTCTTTCGCCATCGTGCTTTTGTTGTTTAATTCAATATTGCTTCTCAGCTATAACCGGCGGGCTAACATCGCTCCCCGGCCACAAATTCATTTTCCAGCTAGGCGATCTCAACCTGCCAGTATTCAAGAGGAACAAGCGTTTCACGCCCGAAGATGTTCACGGAGACCATAACCTCACCCTTCTCTTCATTCACCTCGGCTACGACGCCGTTCTGCCCCTCAAAAGGACCGTCTGAAACGATCACCGTATCACCGGTCTCAAAGGCAACCGCAGGCTTAATGGAACCTTCGCGCTCCTTAATCTGGTTGAGCATTCCCTCAACCTCGCCTTTAGGCATTGGCATGGGCCGGTCCTTCGATCCGGCAAAATTAATTACCCCGTCGGTTTCCTGAACGAAATACCAAGTGCGCCCAACGAGTGTATTGTCATCATGCAAGAGGTGCATGTTGATGATGATGTAGCCGGGATAGAATTTACGATTTGCCTCGCGCTTCTTTCCCGCCTTGACCTCGGAAACTCTTTCCTGAGGGACAAGAACCTCGAAAATGACATCACTCATTTCCTCGGCGGCAATGCGACGCTCAATGCTGTCACGAACTTTCAGCTCCTGTCCGGAGAGAACGTGAATAACATACCATTGGTCGTTCGGTGCGGGAATCGTTGGCATTGCTTGAAAAATATAAAAAATAAAATAGAATGTTAGCCGAAATAAAACCGGCTCAATCCAGTTGGCTAAAATCCAGTAGTGAGGAACGACATCACATTGCGCATCGCAAAATCGATCGTCGCAACAAACGCCCCCAGGAGGACCATCGCTATCAGGACCACAATAGTCGAATCGATGAGCTGCTTATACTTCTTCAACCCCTTCTCCTTAGGATCCCAAGGCCAGGTTGCTTTTTTCAGCTCCGTGCGAACTTCTCCGAAATACTTTCCAATCTTCATCTTCTTTGTGATCGCTTACTGGTGTAAAAATCTTCAGGAAAACCCCTGAAGTGGCAGGGCAACTGAGACTCGAACTCAGAACCAACGGTTTTGGAGACCGCTACTCTACCAATTGAGCTACTACCCTTTTACTAAAAATAAGACTTAACGCCTTAACGCCTTAGCGGCGGAAAGAGGGAATCCGAAAACTCGAATTCCCTCCGCCAAAAATCTCAGGCTATCAGGAAGATCTCCGAAGAGACATTCCTGAAATAAACCCTGAATTCGTATATTACTCGATGATCTCACCGACACGACCTGCACCAACAGTACGACCACCTTCGCGAATCGCGAATCGAATTGTCTTCTCCATCGCAATAGGAGTGATGAGAGTGACTTCCATAGCAACATTGTCACCAGGCATCACCATCTCAACTCCGTCCGGAAGCTGACAAGAACCAGTTACATCCGTAGTGCGGAAGTAGAACTGCGGGCGGTAGTTATTGAAGAAAGGCGTGTGACGGCCACCCTCGTCCTTACTGAGGACATAAACCTCTGCCTTGAACTTGGTATGAGGAGTAATCGAACCGGGCTTTGCGATCACTTGACCACGCTCGATGTCATCCTTCTTAAGTCCACGAACAAGAAGTCCAACATTATCACCAGCACGACCTTCGTCGAGCAACTTACGGAACATCTCGATGTCTGTGATAGTGGTCTTCTGCGTGTCGCGAATTCCAACAATCTCAACCTCTTCCATCTTCTTGACGATACCGCGCTCGATACGACCGGTAGCAACTGTTCCACGACCTTCAATTGAGAACACATCCTCAACAGGCATCAGGAAGTCACCGTCAACGGGACGCTCAGGAAGCGGAATATACTCATCAACGGCTTCCATAAGCTTATAGATATTCGCTAGTTGCGCCTCATCACCCTCAAGTGCCTTGAGAGCTGAGCCACGAACGATTGGAATATCGTCACCGGGGAATTCATACATGTTGAGTAGCTCGCGAATCTCCATCTCAACGAGATCGAGAAGTTCGTCATCATCAACCTGATCAACCTTATTAAGGAAAACCACGAGTGCAGGAACACCGACCTGCCGAGCAAGAAGGATGTGCTCACGAGTCTGTGGCATCGGGCCGTCAGCAGCTGAACAAACGAGAATCGCTCCGTCCATCTGTGCCGCACCGGTGATCATGTTCTTCACATAGTCAGCATGCCCGGGGCAATCAACGTGGGCATAGTGACGAATGTCCGTCTCATACTCAACGTGTGCCGTTGAAATCGTGATACCGCGCTCGCGCTCTTCGGGGGCTCCGTCGATCTCGTCATAGGCACGCTTTTCAGCGAATCCTTTATCGGCGAGAGCGGATGTGATAGCCGCGGTGAGAGTCGTCTTGCCATGGTCAACGTGACCAATCGTTCCCACGTTCACGTGCGGCTTGTTACGTTCGAATGCTTCTTTAGCCATTGTCGTTTGTTTTGTTGTTTTTTATCTTAAAGCTGTCCCTCCGATGACGGACTTGATAAGCTACCGCTGCGGAATCGCCCTGGATGATGTTTTATTCAGTTTCCTATATCTCAACGTGGAGCTCTTGATGGGAATTGAACCCATGACCTCTTCCTTACCAAGGAAGTGCTCTACCCCTGAGCTACAAGAGCTTTTCAGCACATTGAGCACAAAGAAATAAATCCCATAACCCAGGTTACTAATTCTGCTTTAAGTCAAAAAATCCCAAGCAACCTTAACCATTCGGGTGGGGGCAACGGGACTAATTGCCATTTAGGCAGATTTAGCCGCGAAAACTACTCGACCCAATGCTCCTGTCAAAAAAATTATTCGGATTAACTTTAAAAATCTCGAATAGATTTCATTAATAGTCATAATTCTCAGAAAATCTCTCGATTTTTACCGCTTTTCCGGTCATTTCATCAATATCAACGACCGCTCCCCGTAATCCTACAGCACCCTTTGCAACCGGGAATCGTCGTGGAGTGGCTGTTTTAAAGCGCTCAATTACCGGCTCGATCGCTCGTCCGAGGACCGATTCAAGAGGACCACACATTCCGGCGTCGCACAAAAAAGCAGTACCCCCCGGGAAAATCTGTTCATCAGCGGTTTGCACATGGGTATGGGTCCCCACCACCGCAGAGAGCTTTCCATCGAGTGAGCGGGCGATTGCTATTTTTTCGCTCGTCGTCTCAGCATGGAAATCGAGGAAGATCACTTTTACCCCCTCAGCTTCTTTCAGCTTATCAATCTCCGCTTCCAGCATAAGGAACGGATTCTCCAGCGGAGGTTGTATAAAGCTGCGCCCCTGAGCGTTGAGCACCGCTACCTTCCCTTTCGCCGTATCCAGAACCATTGATCCTGCTCCAACCGTTCCCGCCGGGTAGTTAATCGGCCGCAATACTCTGGGCTCCAACTCCATAAAATCCATGATCTCCGACTGATCCCAGACATGATCACCCGTCGTGATCACCGCCACGCCGGCGCGAAGCAAATCAATCGCGATCTTCGGAGTGATGCCTCTCCCCCCGGCAGCGTTCTCACCATTCGCGATAATAAAGTCGATCTCGAGTCGTTCTTGAATAGACGAAAGCTCTTTGATTACGGTTTTCCGTCCGGGTTCCCCCACAATATCTCCTAGAAATAAAATCCTCAGCATGCTTCACTACCTTTCATGAGAATTCGGGGCATTCAAACAACTACCTTGCGTTGAGAGCAATAAATCACAGCACCCACATTCTCTCAGCGAAAGTCATTCAGCAAGGCGTCTTACTCGCGGTCGCCCTGAGTGGGTGCCTCACCTCGTCGGGTCTTGCAGAGAACGCTTCTTCACCCACTCCTTACATCGCCCGTCTCGGGGAGGCTCCAGACTGGACACAGCTTGATCCGCTCCAGGAAACCATTAGCCGCGAGGAGTTCGTTTACCTTCTTCGTCATTGCTACGCCCACGCGCCCGAAGATTACACTGACACGATTCTGATCCAGCCCGATCGTGCTCTCATTTTGAAGCAATCGAATTTTCCGGACGCCGGATGGTACGAGCTTCGATTTAAAAACTCGAATCACCTTTCAAGCACGCCCGCAAAGTTCTGGCGGACACCGGTGGAGATGCCCGACCTCCCCGTCAACTCTTCCAAGCCACTGGAAGGGATTCGTATCGCAGTCGACCCCGGACATATTGGTGGCAAATGGGTCACCTGGGATGACAGGCATTTCAAAGTGGGACGCGACACTCTTTCCGTCAACGAGGGCGAGATGACTCTCAAAGTAGCCAAGATTCTGGAGCGAGACCTCACTCTGCTCGGAGCGGAAGTGATGCTAACCCGAACCAGCACCAATCCCGTTACCTCCGAGCGAATCGAAACACTCCAGGATGAGGCAGTCGAATACTTGAAGCAGCGAAAAATAGTTCCATCCAGCGGCCTGATCGCGAGCACCGCAAAAAAGATGTTCGCGATATCAAGCGAGATCCGCAGTCGTGGTGACCTCGTCAATGACACCCTCCAACCCGACCTTGCGCTTTGCCTGCACTTTAATGCCTCGCCAGCGACCTCGCGACGCCCCTCATTTCGCAGCCCCAACCACCTTCACCTCCTTATCAATGGCTGCTACAGCAAAGGGGAAATCGCGGAAGACGATACCCGTTTCGAAATGATCATGCGAATTCTGCAACGAGTTTACTACGAAGAGCTCGATCTATCAGACGAGATTTCACGAACGATGAAGAAAGAGACCCGCCTCCCTTCCTTTCACTATGACGGGACGAACGGAATGGCAGTGAATGACAACGACCTCGTCTGGGCAAGAAACCTGCTCGCGAACCGCGTCTTCTTTTGCCCCGTCGTCTTCTTCGAGCCCTATTGTATGAATCACCGTGAAATCCATGGTCGGGTGCAGGAAGGCGAATACGCAGGGCTCCGCGAGATCAACGGCATCTACCGTAAGAATATTTACCAGGAGTATGCCGACGGCATCACCGCCGGCCTCGTGAATTACTATCGAAAGGTTCGATGAAGAGAAATCGTGCAACCTGAAAAATGATCTCACGCAGAGATTAAACAAACTCTGCGCCTCTGCGTGAGAATTCTTCGAAAGTCCTGTAGCACTGGTCTGACGCTATTCCCGATAAAAGCTAGGTTCTACCCCGATTGATCCGGTGATCCGCTTGATATAAACCTCCGAGTTTGCCTCAAAACCAGCGAGCGACACCTTCGTCTCCTCAAGCCGAGTGCTCAGCTCGAGTCGCTCTGCTTCCAGCGCGTAGTTTTGTTTATGCAAAAACTCCTCAAGGCACACGATATGGTCACGCATCATTCTGAGGCGCAGATCTTTCTTTGCCTCGAGCCGCTCCTGATACCAATCACTCGCGAGAACCTTCTCACGGTCAAACAAACCACGTATTTCAGGATCCTGAATCGTTTTCCCTTCATACTCACCATGAGCCATGATGTGCAGCAGTGCTTTGAGAGGAGGAATCGCCAGATCAATACCGCCATCCTCGAAATAACTCGTGGCGACTTTTTGCTGCGTCTCTGTAATATTTTTAATGCCATCGACAAACTGGTCATGATCCTGCAGCTCAGGTCTAAGCATATCTTCAACGAAAACACTTGCGGGCTCGGCGAAGATCCGTCCAAAGAACACCTTAACGAACCTCGAAGTAATCCGATAACCAAGACGACTTCCATGGATCGTCTCTCCGCCCTCATCGAAATCACTCATTTCTTCGAGGAATCCATGCTCAATAAGCCACTTCGGGCAACGCTCATGAAGAAACATGCGGCTCCATACTTCAGGCACGAGGAGACTGATATCATGATCGACCCGATATTTAGGACCGATGTAGCCGGCCGCAGAACTAAACCCTTCGTAGCCAGTCATGAGGTAACTCAACAAGGCAGCATTCAGGTCGACTACAGGAAGCAACGCGTTAAACGGCCCCTTCGTGAGCGCTCCTTCTGATCCCGCACCGGTCGTAGACGGCGATTTCCCGGTCAGGCTGGCGATGAAATCCATGAAGAGCTCGGGAAGTTCCTGATAGTGCAGCGGACCGAAGACCGCGAGGGCACGAATTCCTTTCACCGGATCACCCGCGTTGTTCCGCCGCCCCGGAAGGACCGCGTGAACCGGGTTATAAACAGGACGCCCTTCATCAATGCGACGATACAGACGCGAACCCAGTTCCCCGAGATATTCACTTCGAGGATTCTCAAGATCGGGCCGGTTCTGCAAATAACGAGGGTTCTCGCTCGGCTTTCCATCGACGATGCGCGGATGAGCAGAACTGACCACATAGCCCGGACCCGACTTGGCTTTGACGAATTTCGTCAGCATCTTTTTGAGCGGGGTAGTGAACTTTTCAAATCGAATCGAGTCGCTCACGATTGCTTCCCCCTCTTCACGAGTCTTAGGCTCGTAGTTTGAAAAGAAGTTTTCTCCCTTCGAAAAATCAAGCTCCGCCTGCTTATCATAACCGCGATGAATCGCATCATCAGGACGCTGGAAAAGTCGATATTCACAATTAGTCGCGAACTTATACGCAGGGAACCTCACGTCCGGGTGAAGGAAGGATTCATCGAGATCCTCCGCCGGAATCGTAATCGAAGCAGTGATATCATCCTCACGCTGTAGCTTCGTGCTTGGAACGAAATCTTTGCGCAGACTGAACATACGCCACGACTCATCACGAGAGTATCCAACGCGGAGATACTGCGTCATGACCTGATTGAAACGGTATTTGAGAAGAACTCCCGACTCGCCGTTGATACTGTCGACACGGAAGCGGAAACCGTGCAAGGCTTGTGACAAAAAGTCCCCTCCGCATTGGTTCCAACAAGACGCCAACGTTGCCCGGCGGAAGGCTTCCTCA
This sequence comes from Verrucomicrobiales bacterium, assembly GCA_028047635.1. GTDB lineage: Bacteria > Verrucomicrobiota > Verrucomicrobiia > Verrucomicrobiales > DEV007 > Arctic95D-9. Next base: position 21,130 of record JAOFXR010000022.1, on the reverse strand, counting down.
TCTCGACCTTGTAACCCGAAGGTAGAATATAGGTAAATTGGGGCTGCAGCGGGATTGACTGCGGCTCACCATCCTTTGTCCAGCTCACCGACTGATCTCTCAAATCGATGTAAGCATCCTCGGGAATATACAAAATAGAGGAATAATCCTTATCAACCCCATAGCCTTCAGCCTTCAGATCCATGCGATCACCGTAACGCGAAACCACCTCATTGAACGTATGGTCGACATTCCGACGGAAATCGCTCAATGAGAAATGCTCACCCAGATCAAAGGAAGGAAAAACCAGGGCTCCCCCCGCATGCTCCTCTTCCGCCAACCCGTAGAGGCTGGTCGCGTAACTGATCTGCGTTTTGACCTCTTTCTTGCAATAGCCGAAATAGTTGTCGGCAATCATCGTGACGACAACCCCTTTCGAATCGCGAGCCGTCAGCTTGAAAGCCGATCCATTGTTGTAAAGTTCGTCCTCAGACTCCCAACACATCCCGTGAGCCTTCTGCTGATCCGTCGCTTCTGAGATATGGGGAAGTCCCACGTCCTTCTTTTTCACCTTTGTCAGATGCGGAGTCAGAATCACACACCCGGTGTGACCAGACCAATGACGAACATCAAGGCGCGCGTCATTTTCCGGCAGAAATGGATCACCTGCGTTTCCAAAAATCGTCTCAACAAAATCAAGATTACTGACCAAATTACCTGGAGCAAAAAAACGAGTCTCCATCGTTTTTCCGCATACACCTCGGGAACTTCAGGACTGATCACGGGGCGCAACATCAGGGAAACAAACGCTTTTACCGGCTCTTTTTCCTCACTGGTAAAGGGAACTACCATGAGATCATCCGGCGAGTTCAACGCGACTTTCAACATCGCGGCGAATGTTTGCTTAAGGACCGCAAGCTTGTCTGCCGCTATTGGCAAACACCTTCAGCCACGTGGAACACCCCCTTAGTCGTGCGCTTGTCCTTGGCGGGATTATGACACCCCCCTGCCAGGTCCGATAGCTGGAAACGATGTCGGACTCAAATTTGGCACCTTCAGCAGGCAGTGAAAGAAGCCGGGCGAGACCATGTCGCTCCAAAACCAGTGGATTCGGCAGCATCGACTCTCCCGGAGCAAAAACATCGGTGTCTTCGAGATATCCCTCAAGCCAATTTGAAATATGAGTGTCAACAGGAGCGCGATGACTTTCGAGAAGACGAAGCCGCTCTTGAAAGTTCAAAATCAACGAGCGGGCCATTTCCAGGAATGGAAAATCCTCGACTTCGCCGACGATAGGAAAACTACGGGAAGCCAGCTTCAAATTAATGTATTCCCGGGCAGTTTCGTCATCCTGGTCGCCCGCACGGGGTGCTTCACCGCGAAAGCCAATTCGATCCTGGAGAAAATGCTTCATCATAAATAGTTGGGTGGGGAGTTTCGTAAATCGCAATTCCCGTGCCATACAGAGACCAATACCCTCCTCTTCGCCAAGCTATTTTTGAAACAATTTTGGCGTTTTTTGACAAACACCGATTGCATACCACAACAATTGTTCGGCCACGACTTGCGTTTCATCCTTGCACCGTGAAGATTCAAGGCCCGAAAACCTCATGCCCTATCGCATCTGCAGAATCTTTGAAATCGAAAACGGTCACATGCTGAGCAAGCATCCCGATAAGTGCCGCTTTCCCCATGGCCATTCCCGAAAGGTCGAATGTGTCCTCGAAAGCGATACGCTCGATAATCGGGAGATGGTCTGCGATTTCAAAGTCCTCAAACTCATCCTCAGTGAGTGGCTCGACCGCTACGATCACGCGATCTGCATGAACACCGACGATCCTGCTTTCGAGGAATTCAAAAAGCGCTTCGGAGAACGCGTCATTGCCCACGAGTCAGAAGACCCGACCACCGAAGTCCTCGCCCGCGATATTTTCCTCTACTTGAAGGAAGCTCTCAATGAGTATCTCGCCAATCCCGTTGACCCGGATTATCACCTCAGGGACAGCGTCAGAATTTCCTCCATTAAAGTGTGGGAGACCTCTGGTTCCTGGGCAGAGTATACAGAGAGATAAACCGAACAGGGTTATCTCGGTAACCATACCCTCTTGGGTTGGTGATTCTTCCGGTCACTTCTCTCCGCCAATGCGGAACCGGCTCACCAACTCGGCCTGAGAGTGAACCGAATAAAATTCGTAGATGTGCTTTGTATATCCGTTCAACGTATGAATTGAGATACCCATTTCTGAAGCAATTTATTTTCTTGGCAGGCCTTCGAGAAGGAAATTCAGAGCAAGTCGGCAACGATTGGGTAACTGAGGCACTTTCATGGCAGACTCCCAGGGCCATCCCTGCTCGTGCAACCAAACCACCTCGGAAAGAATAAGGTCGGCAATCTTTTCCTCACGGTAAGTAAACGGATGCCGATCAGCCTTCCGGAAAATGCCGATACCACTTAAGCAATTGTTAGTAACGGGGCGATAACATACTAGAGGAGCCCCTATGCCTGAGTCGGCCCAGAGCTGGCGAACCCCATCTCTTCCGAACACGTTGTCCGGATCATAATCGCGGGGAAGTCTCGTCGCATGCTTTCCCGTTTCTCCGATTTCTTTCCCCAAAGGACCCATCACTTCGTCCAGATCGGGGACACCTAGAGCCAACAGCAAACGGGGTATTTGCTCTTCTTCCAAACCGCCAGTCATAATGGAAGTATAGATGGCGCCTTCTCCCGGGACGTAGTCTGCGGCGAGCCCCCAGGCCCAAAAATCTCCATCCACAAGAGAGCATAAGCCATCCATAAGAAGCTGCTTCTTCTCCTCATGCCCACCTTCCACGCCAGCCACATCAGCAAGGATCCGAACTATAGATCGAGCATCCTCTTCTGGAATGGTTAGGTTCGAAACTGAAGACATGGAATTAGCCGGGCAATAAAAGGATATGTTAGGATATCCTATTGAGCACAACTATCCACTTTGAATCAATTAAACAATCGAGATACCTACCGAAATACGCCAGTCTAATACCCCATCAGACCAATGCCTAGTTCAAAGGCCGAAACTGCCAAGCGCTGAAGCACGCAAGTAGCGGCTCAGCCAATTTCTTTCCGGGCCAAGCGAAAGGCAGACCTCAACGCGTCATAATCAGTGGTGACAGGGAATTGCGGGAATTCGTCGATCACATTTTGGGGAGGACTAAATAGAATCCCGCGATCAGCTTCACCTAACATGGTGGTATCATTATACGAGTCACCAGTTGCGATCACTTTAAACTGCAGCTCGTGAAATCGCTTCACTGCTTCCCGCTTTTGATCAGGCATCCGCAGATGGTAGTCGGTAATTTTCCCGGACTCATCAATCCCCAGCTTATGGCAAAACAAAGTAGGAAAATCAAGCTGACGCATCAACGGGTGAGCGAACTCGTAAAAAGTATCGGAAAGAATCACCACCTGAAATTCCGACTTAAGCCAATCGAGAAAATCTTTAGCCCCGTCAAGAGGCCCAAGACTGTCGATCACTTCCTGAATATCCGTGATAGTAAGGCCGTTCTCCTCGCAGATTCGGAGGCGCTGCTTCATCAACACATCGTAGTCTGGGATATCGCGAGTCGTTGCCAGCAGCGCGTCAATTCCAGTGCGTTCCGCGACGTTAATCCAGATTTCAGGAATAAGGACTCCTTCGAGGTCAAGACAGGCTATGAGAGACATAATAGTTTGATAAAATACTATCCACGATTCAGCCAATCCAGTTGATATTTCAATCGGATTCGACAGCAATTTCTATTTGGCAATCGCCTCAAAACTCTGTCTTCTGAGGCATGATCACCGAATACGCCCCCTCGCTATCGCTCATCCTTCCCAGGGATCCGGCTGTCTACATCGCATTTCTTATTCTCATTCCGACCATTCAACTGCTGCTCTGGGGAATCGGGCGCTACTCCCTCGACATGGAATGGTGGAAAGGAACCTCCCTCTCTGTAGCCGTCCTCGCCTTGGGTGGCCTGATACTCCCGTTAGTAGAGAACAACCCAAAAAACTTCATCGGAATTTATTCACTTTGCGCGATCGCTGTCTGGATCATCAGTAATTTTCTCTACGAACCCGACCTCTGGCAACGACTCGTGCTAACGCTGGTTGCGCCCTTCCTCGGATCGGGAGCATGGATCGCCGGTATTGCGATCCGTAAGGCCATTTTTAACTGGTGACGCCACCAGCCCCCAATTCTACCCCTGAGTGAGAATAACTCCTCGTGGAGAAAAACTGAGCGACCAGCCCGTCTCCTCACAAATCCTCCCCAAAACCCTTCCGATAGAGCTGTCTCTCATCTCAATCGTTAGCTTTCGGTTCCACGGTTCATCGTAAGAAAAAGGGTCATAGCCCGGCCCTTTCGTTGGCAGAAGCTGAATCAGGAGCCCTCGATTCCAGATCGTTGAATCCGTATCAAACACCCACGATTCTGCTTCGAGGTGATGGACTAAATCGGAGAGATATATCGCTTCAAAAGACACGCCGGGAATTTGGATCGAATCTAATTTGGACTGACTTTTCGCCTTTTGCTTCGCTATCCAATCAGGCGAAGCGGTGCCCAGAACTCGATCCATAAGCACTTCCGTTGCTTTGAACTGAGAGAACTCATTTCTTACGAGAAGTATTCCGCGGTCAGTCAATCGAGTAGGAGGTGTTCCCTCTAAAAACGGTATCCCATGCCGCTCCATGAGCACTTGAATCCTAACACTCCCCGAATCCCCCTCCTCAAATTCTTCAAACTTCGGGAACCCGGAATGGCAAAAAGGAGACGGATGCTCTTTCACATAAACAGTTAAAAGCTCCACGAAATCGGGCGGGACAGTATATGACCGGGATAATACCGAATCGAATACAGGGTTAAATGGCACGATAGCCACCCCATCTTTTGTTATCTCAAATTGCAACGTCGCCAACCCTACGGTATAACGAAGCGCCTCCATTAACGGAACATTGCGCAGTCGCAAGGTAATGGGAGTAGGCGATTGACTCGCCAAAAAATCCTCGTCCTTAACCGGAGCAGCGAAAATTCGAACTCCCCGCTCGCCTTCAGCATCCGTGTCAGCGTCAAAATCGACGCTCACCTTCTCCAAAGAAGCCAACGCAGCTCCCAACGGCAGATCCCGAAATTCGATGGAAGGAATGATAATTTCCCGACACTTTCTCTCTATCCTGCTCCTCTCCGCTTCGAATCTCCGGTGCTCCACATCACCCCATAAATCAAGAATCAACCGGACGATCTGAAGTTCCGCTTCTCGATTGACTACTTCCAAATGGTTTTTGCCTTCAATAAAACGAGCCGAAGCCCCTTTGGGAAAAACAACGCCCTCTTTTTCGAGCAGAGCCTGAGCGGGAAGATACTCATCCAATCCGAGAGCATAGAAATGCTCGGACAAGTCGAAGACACGTGTCTCGAATTCGCCCTCCGATCCTGCAGCCGTAGCACACACGCAAGCAACCATTACAATGACAGCGGCTGCCGTATTTTTCATCATACTCCAACAGCTCATGAATTCAGAGTATTAGTCCGCACGGCGTTTGTCGAGCGGACGATTCTGTGCCGTACTGCCGCAATTCACGTGAAAAAAGCTCGGAACCCTCACCAGAAAACGGCAATGTTCGCGACATGCTAAAGTTCACCTCAGCACTCATCATCCTCGCAACCGCAGTCAGCGGGTTCGCTCAGGAAAACACACCGAAAAAGAAGCCGGCGAGGGAGCCTCATCCGGCCTCAATCACTTGGTTGAACGAACTGCCAGAAAAGAAAACACTCCCTCCGAACACCACCCATCGCACCTTTCATTCTGAGGCAGCCAACACTTACGTCGGATATTGCCTCTATCTACCTCCCGGCTATGAAGAAAATACCGACCGTAGGTATCCCGTGATTTACAACCTCCATGGAAACGGTGGGAATGAATTTCACAGCTTTGAAGATGTCACCGTCCTCCACGAAGGCATTCTCTCCGGAAAATGGCCTCCCATGATCATGGCACTCCCCAACGGCGGGACGAGCACCTTTTACAAAGACTCGCACGATGGAAAATTCCCTATCGAAACGATATTCATGACTGAGTTCATCCCTCATATTGACGCGGAGTTCCGCACCATTGCGTCGGGAGCAGGCCGCTGCATCGAGGGGTTCTCAATGGGTGGACGAGGTTCACTTCGCCTAGCGATGAAGTATCCAGACATGTTCTGCTCCCTTTTCTGTCAGGCAGGCAACGTCCCTGCGACTTTGCAGAACTTTGATGACGCAGCCGATTGGAACGAGGTCCTTGGGGGATTTCTAGGGCCTGACCGCGCTAACTACGAAAGCAACGACGCCTTCGTTCTCCTGGAGAAGAATCTGAAGAAGATCAAAAACGGTCTTCGTATTCAAATCGCCTGTGGCACCAAAGACGGAGGCCACCTGCCGACGATTCGTAATTTCCACGACCATCTCGTAGAACACGGTATCGACCACACTTATATCGAGTTGGAAGGCCTCGCCCACAAACGAACTGAAATGATCCAGCGCCTCGAGCCCATCTGGTTTGACTATCACGTCGAATCGCTTCGCGAGGCGGCTGAAGCCTCGAAGCAATAGGCTGAAACTACCTTGAAGTGATTGCTTCCAAAAGAACAATCATTCTCTTGCTTAAAGCGCCGGATTGAGACTTCGTAAGACTATTATGTCGACTAAATCTTTACGAGTCCTCGGGGTGATCCCGGCGCGATGGGGGTCTACCCGCTTCCCGGGAAAACCACTTCACCTTATCGCAGGAAAGCCCCTCATTCAGCATGTCTGGGATCAGTGCTCGAAATGCGGACACCTCGATGAACTCACCGTCGCCACAGACGATGACCGAATCGCAGAGGCCGTGAAAGAATTTGGAGGCGATGTCACGATGACCCGCGACGATCACCCCAGCGGAACCGATCGTGCGGCAGAAGTCGCAGAAGCATTCCCCGGAGCAACCCACATCATCAATATACAAGGCGATGAGCCACTCATCGATGCCACACTAATTGACCAACTTGCGAAAGACCTCAAAGCAGATCCAGACCTCCCCATGGTCACCGCCGCGAATCCCCTGCAACCAGGTGACCCGCTCCTCGAAGATCCCAACGTCGTCAAAGTAACGGTGGGCGCCCGGGGAGAAGCTCTCTATTTCTCACGCAGTCAGATTCCCCATCCTAGAAACGCTCCCGAAGGACTTATCTACTACCGCCACAAAGGGATCTACGGGTTCAAACGGGACTTTCTGTTCTCCTTTGTCGAATGGCCCCCTTCGCTGCTTGAACAAGCCGAAGGCCTCGAACAGCTGCGAGCCCTCGAAAACGGGGCCCGAATTCGTGTGGTTTTTACCAATGATGATTCGCCCGGCGTTGACACACCCGAGCAGGCAGCGATACTCAACGAACAACTGAGTTCATGAAGTATATCTTTGTTACAGGCGGAGTGGTGAGCTCCCTCGGAAAAGGCCTTGCCGCAGCTGCCCTGGGCACTCTTCTCGAGCACCGAGGTCTGAAAGTCCTCATGCAAAAATTTGATCCGTATCTCAACGTAGATCCGGGAACGATGAGCCCCTTTCAACACGGCGAAGTGTACGTGTTAGACGATGGAGCGGAAACCGACCTCGATCTGGGCCATTACGAACGTTTTACGAGCGGTCGGCTTTCCAAGCTGAATAACCTCACGAGCGGTCAAGTTTACGAAAACGTGATTAAGAAAGAACGCAAAGGTGACTATCTCGGGGCCACCGTCCAGGTAATTCCTCACGTCACTGACGAAATCAAACGCCGGCTCTATGATGTGACGAATTCCACCGAAGCAGACATCATAATCACCGAACTCGGCGGAACCACTGGTGATATTGAGGGACTGCCGTTTCTCGAAGCGCTCCGTCAGTTCAACGATGAAGTAGGTCATGAAAATGTAGCATTCGTACACGCAACCCTAATTCCTTATATTAAGGCGGCAGAGGAGCTCAAAACAAAGCCAACCCAGCAAAGTGTTGCTAAGCTCAGAGAAATCGGAATTGCCCCCGACGTAATCGTCTGCCGCTCTGAATATCCCGTCGATACCGACCTGAAGCAGAAAATCTCAATGTTCTGTAATATTCGAGCTGACGCGGTGGTCCCCTTCCTCGATCTTAAAGAAACGATCTATGAGGCCCCACTGAAGCTTTACGACCAGCATCTCGACAGCATTATTTGCAGCAAGCTTGGACTCGAAACCGAAGAGCCTAATCTCATTGAGTGGCGGAACATGGTCGATCGTATCGTCAATCCGACTCACAATGTGAAAATTGGAGTGGTAGGGAAATACATCGAGCTTCAAGACGCCTACAAATCGATTTACGAGTCACTCACTCATGCAGGCGCAGCCAACGACACCCATGTTGAAGTTGTGCGAATCGATTCCAGCCTCATTGAAGAAGAGGGCGCTCAAAAAGTTCTTGAAGGAGTTTCCGCGATTCTAATCCCCGGGGGCTTCGGCGACCGCGGAATCGAAGGTAAAATCAGTGCGGCGCAATACGCCAGAGAAAACAAGATACCCTACTTCGGAATCTGTCTCGGCATGCAGATCGCGACGATTGAGTTCGCACGCAACGCTTGCGGATTGGAAAACGCTCACAGCACCGAGTTTAACAGCGAAACCCCACACCCTGTCATTTGCCTGCTAGAGGAACAAAAAGATGTCGAAAACAAAGGGGGCAGCATGCGCCTTGGAACCTGGGAAACTGCCCTTGAGTCAGATAGCCTCTCATCGAAACTCTACGGCAGCCTGACGGTGAACGAACGTCATCGTCATCGCTACGAGTTCAACCAGAGCTACCGTGAACAGCTCGAAACAGCTGGCCTGCGACTGGTGGGGACCTCTCCGGATGGGACACTTGGTGAAATCGTAGAGATCGCTGATCACCCATTTTTCATCGCAGTGCAGTTTCATCCCGAGTTTCACAGCAAACCAACGGCACCTCACCCTCTCTTCAAAGGGTTCGTAGCCGCTGCGCTTGCAAACCGGGATTAATTTCGGCAGCTAGAGCAACTCCTCAATAAACGGCTCGGACGCAGCGCGAAGAAGCTGAACAAGAACGGGGTCCATTCGCTGATATTCATCGGGAATATCGAGCGAGTAGATCGGAGGAAGCGAGGTTGTTTTTCTCGATTGCTGACGAATGCGCCGGGCATGTTTCGGCTCCATGACGAGAACCACATCAGCCCAGTCAAGGTCTCGCGCAGTGAGTCGACGGGCACTTTTTTCGCTCGTTCCTGCTGAACGAACCTCAAGTCGCGGATCTTTTCGGTAAACCGCCTCCGCCGTTGGACTGCGCCACTGGTTGCGGCTACAGATAAACAGGATACGGGGACGGGAAGCCATCAAATCAGACGAGACCGGATCGCATCATGAGGGCATCCAGTTCCGGATCGCGGCCCATGAAATCGCGGAACAACTCGCCCGCTTCTTTCGAATTCCCGCGGCTTAGAATCTTGCTTCGAAACTCACGTCCGACCTCGGGAGAAATCACCCCGTCTTCAGCAAAACGCGTAAAAGCATCTGCATCGAGAACTTCAGCCCATTTATATGAATAATAGCCCGCCGCATAACCTGTCGCACTGGCAAACAAGTGCGTGAAACGTCGGGCCATCGTCGGCGGTTGAGTTGCCAAAGGCATGGTGCATCCATCCAAAATCACTCTTACCAGTTCATCGAGGTCATCCCCTTCCTCCTGTGAGTGATGACTAATATGAAGTTCGAGGTCCATTTTGCCGAAAGCAACCTGACGCATCATCGTCATCGCTGACTGGAAATTTCGCGCATCGAGCATTTTGCTGAACAATGCCTCAGGAATTGGCTCCCCCGTTTCCCAGTGCTTCGCGAAAAAGTCGAGGCTGACACGCGACCAACAGAAGTTCTCCATAATCTGCGAAGGCAATTCAACGAAATCCCAGACCACGTTAACTCCGTTGAAAGATTTGATTTCAACCTCTCCCAACAGGTGGTGAAGCAGATGGCCAAACTCGTGAAAAACAGTTTCCACTTCATTGTGAGTCAGAAGCGCAGGCTTATCCTTGGAAGACGGTGTGAGATTTCCACAAATCAATCCCAGGTGAGGCGCGCGCCCTTTACCACCATCAACTGATGGCAACCCCGTTTTCAGATAATTCATCCACGCTCCCCCGCGTTTTTCATCGCGAGGATGCCAATCGGCGTAAAACGAACCAAGATGATCGCCGCTTTCTTCATCGTGAAGGTCGTAAAATTTCACTTCAGGATGCCACACCTCCACACCGTCTTTTTCAAGAACGCTGCCAGGAGAAGCAAACACGGCATCACGCTCGGTGATTTTAAAGCCGAAAATCTGCTCAGTGAGTCGGAACATCCCCTCGATCACATTGCCAATCGCAAAATAAGGACGGACCTCCTCTTCATCGAAATCATAGCGATCCTTCCGAAGCTTCTCACACCAAAAGGCGACATCCCACGGCTCAAAAGGGCCCTCCCAATCAGATTCCTGCTCCTTGCGAAACGCCGCAAGCTCATCAATTTCCTTTTCGAAAAATCCGGTTGTCTTCGCAGCGAGGCCCTCGACAAAAGACAGCGCTGTTTGACCGTCGCCGGCCATTCTTTCTTCGAGCACTTGATCGGCGAAATTGACCTTACCCAAAATATTTGCCTTCTCGTGCCTTAATTTGAGAATCCGCTGAATCAGGGTCGTGTTATCCCACTCCCCCGCTCTCCCCACTGTGGCACTCCCTTCCCAAACTTCACGACGCAACGCGTCATCTTCCGCATACTCCAAGACAGGAAAGTAAACCGGAGCCTTGAGCGTAATCCGATACACTGGCTTCTCTGCAGTGCCCAGGTCTTTCGAAGCAGCTTCAGACTGCAAGACAGCTTTCGCCGTATCAGGAAGTCCCGCCAGCCTCGAATCATCTTCGAGAACCAGCTCCCACGCATTCGTCGAATCGAGGACGTTTTCAGAAAACTTCTGCGTCACCTCAGCCAACTCAGACTGCACTTTTTCAAGACGATCTTTCTCCGCCGGGGGCAGATCCGCACCGCTGCGGACAAAATCCTTGATCGTTTCTTCGAGGAAACGCTTTTTCACCCCCGTCAAAGTAGCCGCATCTTTCGATTCCGAGTAGGCTTTCAATCGTTTCCACAACGCATCATTCAAAGAAATACGCGAATAGAACTGCGTCACCTTCGGCAACATCTCATTGTAAGCCTCACGCAACGCGTCACTATTACGAACTGAATCGAGATGACCCACTTTTCCCCACGCTCCGGATAATTCCTCCGTCGCGGATTCCAAAGCAAGAAGCGTGTTCTCGAAAGTCAGCGCTTCCTCACTCGATTCACAAAGCGCATCGATATTGGATTGAGCGGATCCCAGTGTTGAAGAAATATCAGCGACGATCGCTTCGGGAACAAGCGAGGACCAACGAATATGAAATTCGTCTTGTAGAAAAGGGTGAGTCGAATCAGACATGAAGGACATTAATTGCCTTCATCGCTTCGTAAAGCGTTTGCCGAAAGATTTTACTTTGGCTCCCGTGATTCGAAAATACGGAGGAAAGATCACCTAATCGCCGTCGACTCAGACGCGACTTTCTTTGGACACCAAAAGAAAAGAACGCCAGCAAGCGCACACCAAATTGAATCGGCGACCAACGCATTGCGCAGGAAAACCCATGCAGGAGGCGCAAAATTCGGATTTCCGATCGTTTGAGACTGCCACCACCCTGCGAGTGACTTTTCGTATCCCGGCCAAGCCAGAAAACTGTAGGTGTTTGCGACGACGTAAAAAAGAACGCCACACAACAAAGTGCCACACCACATCATTGGCCAAATACGCCCCCGATTTCCTGCACGCCCGCCAATCCAGGCAACCGACAGATAAAAAAGTGCTGACATCAAAGTGTAACCACCCACGCCGCCGGCACCGTTCACGAGTCCCAAAATAAGATCGCTCGTGACTAAGAGAACTACCGGGAGCCACCAAAAACGCGCCCCGAGAAGCAAAGCACCGCCAAAGGCAATCGCCATGAGCGGTGCGGTATTTCCAAGAAAATCAAAATTAGACGCGATAACACGATAGGAAACCGTGATTACCACCAGAAGAAGGACCAGAGGCATCGAAATTCGATCGCTTTTCCGCGAAAGTTGTTGAGTCGAATTCAATTGATAAAATCGGTAGCTAGACAGAAACGAACTACACCGCCCGCCCCAAACGAATTAAGCGAAAGAATTCAGCTTCTCAATAATGGCATCCTTCATCATGATCCCTGTTTTAGTCTCCTTGATTTCGCCGTCCTTCATGAAGACAAGCGTAGGCACGGCACGAACATTGAACTTCATCGCCAACTCTCTTTGATCCATCACATCAACCTTGGTGACTTTAGCCGTCTCACCAATTTCAGCAGCAACTTCATCCAGAACAGGAGAAAGCATCTTACAAGGACCGCAATGCTCAGACCAAAAGTCGATAATCACCGGAACGGATGCCTGCTCGGCCTCAGCTTCAAAATTTTCACTCGTGAGATTTACTATGGATTCGTGTGCCATGGGATTTGGAATGTAAAGGGGTAAGAAATCGCGGCTGGAACTGTGCACAGCTCCAGCCGCATGGGCGTATCTTTCGTTCAAAAAAAGAAACTAGGCAAGCCTCAATTCACGCACTCCGCTCAAGAATAAATTTGAGCACGGAGATTCCTTACGGAAAATCCGAGAGCCCCGGAAGAGAAACAAATCGCTTCCGGGTAAGAATGAGGTTTCGCCGATACAGGCGAAGACAAGGTCCTACAACCGGCCTGATTAGGGCGGGGTGAAGGATCAGCCTCCTGCGCCCATCTTGGTAAAGAGCTCGATGGCTAATACCGCAGCGGCGAGGATAAGGACAATAATTGCAAATGGCATAAGACCTGATTCTTCGTATTCTTCTTCCCATTCCTCCTCTACTTCCCCAGTAGTGGATTGAATATTGGGCTTCTCGTTAATGACTTTCGTGGAAGGACCACCTGATCCCTGAGTTCCCCCCATCTTAACCGTCGCCTGAGGAAGAGGCTTCGCACCACCCGTAAGCGGAACGGTAGCCTTACCAACAGGAACAGGAGAAGGGCCACCGGGGCTCTTCGAGAGAGGAATTGTTTTTGCGCCAACAGGGCCAGCAGCAGCGACAGGTGCAGTCGGCCTGAGTGGATCAGGGCTTCCAGGAGCGGCAACCGGTGCGGTTGGACCCAGTGGATCAGGCCCCTTTGAAAGTGGTATCGTCTTCGCTCCGGTAGGTGCTGCGGGAGGAGCCGGTGCTGCAGGAGCACTGCTCAATGGCGTAGGCGCAGGTGCTTTAGGTGGAGCCGGCGCACCCGGAGGCGGCGTAGGAGAAGGAGGTGCCGCAGCAGTAGGCGCCGGCGGACGCGGTGCGTTAGGAGAGGTTCCAACACCTGCAATCGGAGCAGTCGTTGCCGAATCGGTAGGAATTGGAGCCGTTGCATCGATCGGATCAGTCGGTCCACTCGAAGGATTGCCTACTGCCGGAGCAATCGGACCAGTTGCTGGCATTCCAGCTACGGGAGCGGTTGACGGGCCGTCGGGTGGAATCGGTGCCGTAGATCCTTTCGGAGCTACCGGGCCTGACTCATCAGGCTGCGCACGCAGGCTAATTCGGACAGTCTCCTTCTTCAACGGCACTGTTGAAGTACTCACGGAAGGTTTGGGTGGGTCTTGGTCGCTCATTCGAAAATAACTTTTTAAAAGCTCAGCATCCCATAAGGCATTGAATCGTCGAATGTGTCAACAGCATAATGAATAAAGACTCTCAAATTCGCGATTTTTTTTGCGTTAAAAATAGGAGAAATCGAGAACGCGTCATACACGGCCTCAAGAAGGGCTCAATAATTACCCCCTTCCTGTTTTTTTCCTAAAAAAATTCACGTATCTCCCTGAAGATCATGCGGGGTAACTCTTGCCGGTTTTTTTCGGGATCCAATAAAAATTGGATTCCCCGAATGAAAATCTCTTCTATCGTTTAATCCTATGCACTTTCCTGACTCCCCTACCGCCCTGCTACAGGAACTGATTCGTATCCCGAGCGTCAATCCTGACTGCGCTCCCGATCAGGGCGCAACGGGAGAAGAGGTATGCGCCAAATGGGTCGGAAACTTTCTCGAAAACTGCGGCGCCACCGTTACCTACGAAGAGGTCCTTCCCAATCGACCTAACGTAATTGCCCGCTTTCCCTCCCAATCGGGGAGGAAAGCAGTTCTTCTAGCTCCCCACATTGATACCGTCAGCGTCATGGGAATGACCGTGGATCCCTTTGCTGCGCACATTATCGATGGAAAAATCTACGGCCGAGGCGCCTCAGACACCAAGGGAACCATGGCAGCGATGCTGTGGGCGCTCTTTACGCTAAAAGACGATCTCGGCTCCTTCGAGCGTCCGATCGCCTTTGTCGGTCTGATGGGTGAAGAAGCAGGCCAACCGGGATCATCTCATTTCGCAGCGCAGCACGGCGACGAGTACGACTTTGCCCTCGTGGGTGAGCCAACCGAGCTCAAGACCGTCCACGCCCACAAAGGTTGCGTCTGGCTCGAAGTTAGCGCGAAAGGACGCTCCTGCCATGGATCAACACCTGATGAAGGCGTAAACGCAATCCGACCGCTCCTTGATCACATCCCCTACCTCATCAACACGATAGAGAACATCTTGCCGCAATACCACGACGAGACGCTTGGCGCACCCACTCTTAATGTGGGAATGATCAAGGGCGGGAGCAGTCCTAATATCGTCCCTGACTCTTGCGCCATCACTTTCGACTTTAGAGAGACCCCGTCATTCAGCGCGGAAGGAGGATGCATGTCTCTGGTTCAAAAACTTCTCGCAGATAAAGGGTTGGAAGAAATTTTCGAGATCGAGATTAAATGCGATTCAGTGCCCCTTCTCACCCCACCCGAAACCGACGGCGTCTGCCGATTGCAATCGATTGGCTCGGAGCTCACGACCGCTCCATGGTTTTGTGATGCAGGGAGACTCTCTGAAGGAGGAATTCCATCGGTCGCCTGCGGACCCGGCAACATCGCTCAGGCGCACACAAAAGACGAGTTTCTGGCGATCAATGACTTGGAAGCAGGAGTCGAATTCTACCAAAAATTCCTCAAAACGTATCAATCTTGATCATTTTGAAGGGGCAGATTCAAAAAAAAGTGACAAAAAAAGGCCGTCCAGAGACGGCCTTTAAAAAATAGTCCCCTGAGAAGGGACCGAATTGGTGAGAAAATCCTACCAAGTAGTTCCACGATTATAACCGGGAGTCGTGAGGAAACCGATCTGCGGAGGGAACTCCTCAAACCCATGGGTGGGGAGGTAGTTAATGTCCTTCATTGGTGGACGATAGCTGTCTTTGTAGAGAGGACGCTGGAAGTTAATCACCTCGTAAAAGCCAAACTTGAGACGGGCGCCGGCACGCTGAATGCCTTGAAACATATACGCTGTCATGATCCCGGAGGACTGTTCGGAGTGAAGCTCGTTAGCACGAGTCATCGAAGTAGGAATCTCAGTCCATCCATAAAGGATATTGGCAACACCACGACCCATTTTACGTGTCTTTGTGTACTTTGCCTTAGGCGGTTCGTGAATGTCTGCAACACCGACTGAGGTGAAAGCGACGAGCAATATGGCTGCCAAAATTTTTCTCATAACTGATACAAGATTAGGCAAGCGAATTAAAATTGGCAACAAAAATTTTTTCACTTGGCGAAGCGCTGGTTATTCTTATGTTGGAGGATAATGCATCCCGATCTAGAAAAGTTAGTCTCACGAGGCAAAATCGAAACGGCAACCGCCGAAGAACTGGAACTCCTACCGCCCGGCACATTCTGCCGGCATAAAAGCTGGGGGGCCGGAAAGGTAGTTGAATGGGATCGTCTGAATCTCAAAGTGATCGTGGATTTCGAAGACAAGCCCGGCCATGCCCTAGGTATGAAGTTCGCCGGTATGTCTCTCACCCCAATCACTGACGAGTCATTCCTCGCCAAGCGCCATTCCGAACTCGAAGAAATGCAGGACCTTGCGAAAGCGGATCCTACTGCGCTCGTGAAGCTCGTGCTTTCCAGCCACAACTCCCGTCTCTACCTCGACCAGCTTGAGGAATTGCTGAAGGGCCACGTCATTCCTGAAACGAAATACAAGAGCTGGTGGGAATCAACCAAGAAGAAACTTCGTGATGACATGCAGTTTGTGGTTCCAGCTAAACGCACGGAACCCCTCGAACTACGAGAAGAAAACTTCGACCCTTCCGAGGGCCTCATTGAAGATTTTCGCGAAGCACGGGATCTCAAAGCCAAGGTCAAATCGATCGAGGTCATCATTAAAGACATCAGCGCTTTCAAAGACCAACAGGTGAAACTTGAAAACCTCGTGGATGAAATCAGCGACATCGCAAAGAAGGGGGTGAAAATCCAATACGTCCCCGCTGTCGAATTGATCCTCATTCGTGAGGAGCTTCAGAGTAAACTGAAAGACTACACCGCACAGGAAGAACAAATCACCACCGCACAGATTCTCGCTACGAACGAAGCCGCGATTCCGGGCTTGTTCGGTGAGCTCTCGCTTACGCGACTTCGCCAGGTTCTGAAGAGTTTCCCGGACGCATTTGGTGAAGACGAATATGTCGACAAAATGCTTGGCCTCATTTCTGAAACGAACCTTCGTTCCATCGCTGAGATTTGTAACTATCTCAGCAGCGCCGACGAAAAAGATGCCGTGATCGCCCACATGGAGAATGGCCTTCAGCAGCGTTCACTTTCATCCGATGCACTCGCATGGATCTGTCGCGAACGTAAAGGCCTCGCCGAGACGATCTTCAATCCAGTTCTCAGTCTCTCAGTGATGAGCTCTCTCGAGTCCGACCAGTTGAATGACGAAGGTGCGGTTCGCTCTGCCAACCGTCTTCGTGATCTCGTTGGCGACGACAAAGCTCTGATCCCGGACCTCATCGAAGGTGCCAATATCAACACGATCAGAAACTTTGCGAGTCGCCTCGTCACTTCTGCTTCATTCGATGAGCTCACTCGTAAGTCACTGATGGCTCGTGTCATCAAGATGCACCCCGAAATTCAGGACCTCCTCAGCGGACGCACCGAAGTGAAAGAAGAAATGCTCATCGTTTCCGAGGAAAGCCTCAAGGTGAAGCAGGCGGACTTCGACAAACTCGTAAAAGAAGAAATCCCTCAGAACCGCGAAGATATCAAAATCGCGAGATCCTACGGTGACCTTCGTGAGAACTTTGAGTATAAGTCAGCAAAAGAATACCAGCGTATTTTGATGAAGCGTCAGGACGATTGGGAGCGTGATCTCAAGCTCGCTCAAACAACCGATTTCTCCAACGCTGACACCGATGCTGTTTCGATCGGAACGATAGTCGAGTTGGATCCAGTCGACGGTAAAGGTGACAAGCTCACCTACAGCATTCTCGGCGCCTGGGATTCGGATCCAGACAAAGGAATCATCGCCTACCTATCCGAGCGTGGCAGCCAGATCCTTGAGAAAAAAGTCGGCGACGAAGTCAATTTTCACTCAGCAGAGGGCACTGAGAAGTCCTACCGGGTTAGCGCAATTAAGGCTTACAAAAGCTAACTAACACCTCTAAACTGGCGCTGTATGAAATCACTTCTACAGCGCCTTTTTGTGCACAGCCTCCTCGCCTTTCCAGTCTTCGCAGATGATGCTCCCAACATTGTCTTCATTAATGCCG
This sequence comes from Verrucomicrobiales bacterium, assembly GCA_028047635.1. Taxonomy (GTDB): domain Bacteria; phylum Verrucomicrobiota; class Verrucomicrobiia; order Verrucomicrobiales; family DEV007; genus Arctic95D-9. The sequence continues at coordinate 3,388 of JAOFXR010000022.1, read as the reverse complement.
ATGATCTGACATACACTGATCTGAGCCTCTACGGAGGTCAGGCAGAAACCCCCAATTTTGATCGACTTGCGGCTGAAGGGATGACGTTCTCCCACTGTTTTCAAACCGCTCCCATGTGCTCTCCTACCAGACACAACCTTTACACGGGAATTTACCCAGTAAAGACAGGAGCCTACCCGAACCACACCTTTGCGAAAGAAGGCACCAAAAGCATCGTGCACCATCTCAAGCCTCACGGCTACCGGGTCGCGCTCAGCGGAAAACGTCACATTTCTCCCGAGTCTGTTTTTCCTTTTGAGTATTCAGGCGTCAAAAACAACCCTGATATGAGTGCGATAAATACACTCATGTTAGAGTCAAAAACGGCAGGCACCCCCTTCTGCCTTTTTGCCTGTTCAAACGAGCCACACACCCCCTGGAACCTGGGAGATCCGAGCCAGTATCCACCCGAAAAAATCACACTCCCGCCCTACATTCTCGACACCCCTGAAACACGTGACGGCTACTCCAGGTATCTTGCTGAAATCACCTACTATGATGATCAAATCGGACAAATTCTCGACCTTCTGGAGAAACACAATCTTGTCGAAAATACCATTGTAATGCTATCGAGCGAGCAGGGAAACAGCATGCCGTTTGCGAAATGGACACTTTACGATCCAGGACTCAGAACAGCGCTGGTTGCACGCTGGCCCGGGAAAATTAAAGCCGCGAGCAAGACAAGTGCAATGGTCGAATATGTCGATGTGGTCCCCACGCTTCTCGATGCGATTGGTGTACCCCCCGTAGCCGAAATGGATGGGGAAAGTTTCCTCTCAGTCCTCAGTGGAGATGCCAGCAAACACAAAACGCATGTCTACGGAATCATGACGACCAAAGGAACCATCAACGCTCCGGATCACTACGGAATCCGCTCCGTCAGAAGTCACGATTTTCAACTGATCGTCAACTTCACACCCGAGGTGGAGTTTACTAACGCCTGCACAAAATCTCCTGAGTTTCTCTCGTGGATCAGCGAAGCTGAGGCGGGGAAACCGCGCGCTGGAAAACTCGTGCGGCACTACCAGCATCGCCCCGCCGTCGAACTCTACGCGACCAATAACCCATGGCATCAGTGGAAGAATCTTGCTGACTCAGCGGGGCACACCGAAGTCCGCGCCAATCTGCAGAAAAAACTCGATGCCTGGATGGTGGACCAAGGTGATCTAGGGCAGACGACCGAAGAAGCAGCCAACGAGCATCAGCAGAAAAGCCGGAAGAAAAAGAAGGGCAAAAAGAAGAACTAATGCGCCTCCGGTAGATCCCCTCTACCCAAGCTCCTCTTCCCGCAACTCATTAGTGGATACCTCATTATCTAAGACAATCGCACTTCGCCGCGGAATGAGTTCCTCCCGAAGTTGAGCAGTCAAATCAGACAACGATCTCGAGGAATTCGAAGCCTCGGAATACCCCGGAAAGCCAGTTAAAATGGCTCAAACTCAGCGGCTTCCCATTAATCTCGAGTTTGCCACCATGGGTATTTACAGTTTGCCTCTGCACATCGACAGCCCTTCCGCCATCGAAGACAACGAAGGTGATCGTGGCCACTTCACCTTTTTGCGTAGCAAACGTCCAAAGAGAAACAGGACCTGTTCCTTTTGAAAGACGGCCTCAACTCGGTCGCGGAATGGTCTCCTTTGCGACCGGCTGGCCGAGCTCTTTAACGACCTGGCTGCTAGGCTGGCCCTCAACATTAGGACCAGAGAGCTGTCCTTTCGCGACGTATAAAGATCCAGCGAGAGCGAGAACAAAGAGCATGTTTCCCATGGCGAATCCCCTTTGCCTCTGTTTTACGTTTCTAGTGTTTTTCATGCAATGATGCTATAATTTCCACAATTAAAGCATCAAGTTAAATTCCAGGAGCATCTCAGCTCCACCTCCCTCTCGATTCTGAAGAATGGCCTCGCCACCATGAAGCTCCATCGTCGCGCGAACAAAACTGAGACCGATCCCGGAACCTTTGCGCCCCGTGACCTCATTTTTCAGCGAGTAAAACCGATCAAAGACCCTTCCTTCAGCATATCCGGGAATCCCGGGACCCGAGTCGATCACTTTAAGAACCAATTTACCATTCTCACACGAAAGCAAGGCCTCCAAACTGCCATTCTCAGGCGTGAAGTCGATCGCGTTGTTCAGGACATTCCCAATCGCAATGCGAAGCATGAGAGAGTCTCCTTCGAGCATCTGCGGCCCATCGAGTCCCTCTGATCGAACTTGTAGTCGTTTTGTCTCAACCACAGAAGACAGTTCTGTCAGTTCCTCCACTACGAGTCCCGCAATGTCGATCTTTTCCAGCTTTCTCAGCGACGTCTGACTCTCCACCGAGGCCAACTGAACGAGTCGCCGCACCATGTCCTCACTGCGGTTCGTCTCGGTAAGGATATTATCGAGAAATCTTCGACGCTGCTTTTCGGGCATCTTGTCATCAATCAGCTCAGCCGCGCCTCGAATCGCCGCGAGAGGGCTTTTTAACTCGTGTGTAAGAGCCTGGACGTAATTTTCCACATAGTGTTTTCCCTCCAGCTCTCTCCTCATGTTCTCGAGGGCAATACTCAAAGAGCGAAATTCAGCGATACCCATTTCCGGCATCGACGCCTGTCGCCCTTCTGCAATCCGCTGCGCCTCCCGGGTCAACCGACTCACTGGAAGCATGATCCAATAGGCCCACAAAGAGCCTAACACCGCCACGATGGCAGCAGTAATGAAACTTGCTTTCAAAATAAGGCTGCGAGACTCTTCGGCAAAAGGAGCCATCGCCGTTTCCGGTCGAGAGACAGTGAGAGTGCCTACCATTTTCTCACCACTTTCATCAAAAATCGGCGCCGCGACATAGAACACTGTCGTCCGGGAATCTTCAAGATCAGTTCGCGAAGCACGCTTCCCATAAGCGCCGGCTCGAGCCAGGTAAACGTCATTGTATCGAGAGTAATCCTCCCCCTCTCGGGCCCCTCCTTCCGAATCGAAGATCACGATCCCCTCAGCATTGGTGACGTAAATATGCGTCTGAATCTCCGTCTTCCTAATCTGATAAATCTGCGCGACAAATTCCCTCTCATAAGCACTCTCAACGCCCGCCCTCAAACGTGAAACATCAATCTCACCATCCGCAACCTCCTGCTCGAGGAGGCTCGCAAAAAGGTGCGCGGTATCGACGAGAGGCTCCTCAGACGCCTGCGAGTACTGCCGCTCAACGTCATTTCGAATCGTCTTCATAAGTCCAAAAAAGCCTCCACCGGCAATCAGGAGAAAGCCGGCTACCATGAATAAAGTTGTCTTCATGTCATCGAATCAGTCGTCAGAAAAGCTATACCCGATCCCGCGATGCGTTTTGATAGGATCAAAATTGGAA
>JAOFXR010000021.1 GCA_028047635.1 Verrucomicrobiales bacterium | reverse complement strand
CTGTTTATCCATTGGTGCTCAGGATCGCATCGGCAACTCGCAAGCCGGAAATAATCGCGCCTTCGATGGAGGGGCTTGTGGTGTGATCGCCGCAAACGAATAGCGAGTCTTGAGAGTTGATTTTCGGACTGTGGCCTTCGGTTCGTGTTGGAAGGGCTTTTTGAATGTGCTCCGAGCGAAGTAAGGTAAGCCGTGAAGCCGATTCACCAAACCAATCGGCAAGTTCACTTTGAACTTCTTCCAACAGAAAACTCTGATCAGCGGTATTTTCCACGACTGAAACACAGATGAGGTGTTGCCCTTGGGGAGTATAATTATCCGATACCTGCGAGGGTTCACAAAGATTGTTGATCAGCCCTTCTCTGTCTCCCTTTAACGCAATGATAGGGCGATGGGTGAGCGATTCGGGGGAGGAGAAGTAGAAGCAGGTGGTGTTGTTCCAAACGGGCTCGGTGACTTCTTTGGAAAATTTCGCCGCAGAGCTGCCGTCGGTGGCGATGATGACTTTTTCTGCCGAGAGGTATTCGTCAGCGGTTTGGACGGTGGTCGAGCTGATTGACTTGACGGGGCAATTCAGACGGATCACCTCATCGGGAAGGCGCTCTGCGAGCTGTTCGGGAATGGCCTGCATCCCTTTGGAGGGAAGAGTTGCTTCGCCGAGAGTGAACATTTTGAAGGTAAATTCAAAAAGCCGCGAGGAAGTGACTAGATGGGTTTCGAGAAAAATGCCGCCGTAAAAGCCCCGGAAAAAGGTGTCGATCATTCCTTCCGAGAAACCGAATTGGCGGAGATAGTCAGCGGTTGAGATCTCAGGCGAGCTCCAGATTTCGTCGAGCGACTTCGCGATGAGCCTGTATCGTAGTTTCGCTACGAGGAGCTTATCTTTGATGTTTCCGATGGGTTGGAGCGCGGTGGAGAAGGCTGCTTTGGGATCACGAAAAACGTCCATGAGGGCGCGGAGTTTTCCGCCTTTCCAGACAAGGACACCCGATTCGAACGGACGCAGATCAAGGGCTTTTAGATCGAGAAAATCTCCCGCTTCGGGATAGGCGCTGAGGTAAACTTGAAAGCCCCGATCGAGAAGAAAGCCGTCGACAAGATCAGTTCTAACACGACCACCGATGCCATCGGATGCCTCAAGCACGAGAACTCGTTTCCCTGCATCATGCAGTCGAACTGCGGCAGTGAGGCCGGCAAGTCCCGCCCCAACGATAATTGCATCCAGTTTCTCTTCCGTGTTCTCTGAGCTCATTTCGTTTTCAGTATCTCCCCATGACATGGCGCAGCGCGCTTTGCAAATCGGGATGTCGAAATTGATAGCCGAGGTTGATCAGTTTTTGAGGTGTGACTGCGACATCAGCAAGAACGGTCTCGCGCCCCATCTCCCCGAAGACGGTATTGATCAAAAAGGCGGGTACCGGAAAAAAAGTGGGTCTTTTCAAAACGGTCGCCATCGTCTTCGTAAAGTCCTTATTGGTCGTCTCTTCCGGAGCGACGAGATTGATCGGTCCTTCCCACGAATCTTCGTAGAGAGCGCGGTGCAGAATATCGATGACGTCGTCGAGGCTGATCCAGGCCATGCGTTGGTTGCCTGATCCCATTTTGCCTCCAAGGCCGAGTTGGAAGAGTGGTAGCATTTTCTGGAGCGCTCCACCGGCCGGGGAAAGGACGGCTCCGATGCGCGCCTGAATCGTGCGAATGCCTACGTTGGGGAGGGGAGCTGTTTCGGCTTCCCACTTCTGACAGACGTCACTGAGGAAATGATCTCCTGCAGGGGAAGATTCATTTTTCCTCTCCCCGCCGAGTTGGTAGTACCCGGAACCTGAGGCAGTGATGAAAACCGAGGGTGGCGTCTTAAGTTTGAGCACTGCCTCAACGATCAGCTTGGTTCCTTTGGTTCTACTTTCGAGAATGGCGGCGCGCTTTTTCTCGTTCCATCTTCCTGTGGCGACATTCTCTCCCGCAAGATGAATCACGGCATCAGGATCGACCGACGCGGGGATATCGAGAACGCCATTGTCTGGATCCCATGCGATGTCGTCATTCGATTGGGGATTTCGGGTGATGCCGATGACACGATGTCCCTGGGTTTGAAGATAACCGGACAACGCTTTGCCAATCATTCCCGTGGAACCCGTGATCAAAACGGTGAGCGATTTCGGAGGAGGGTTTTCAGCGCGGCGCTCGAGATCACTTTTGGTCACGTCGTGACGATAGCGGAACATGCGATTCAGCTTTGGCTTGATGATGGGGCCGCCAAATAAAGCACCGGGAAATCCGAAGGGAAGTTTGTAGGTGATATCGTCCGTGAGTGTCGAAGAGGTGCCGGCTTCGCTTTCGGTAAAATGGTGGCGATGTTCCCATTTTGCAAAAGGTCCAGAAAGCTGGCGGTCGAGAAATCCGTCTTCAATGAGATGATGTTCTGCGATCCAGTTGAACTGAAGTGGAGGCGCACCCACTTTAATGATGGCTCGTGCGCCGCCCTCCAGTGAATCGGGCACTTTTACGACGGAAGCCTTTTCCCACGGCGGGTTGAGACGGCTGAAGGCACCGGGCCGGAAATGCCAGTCGTTGAGCTCCTTGAGGGGAATATCGATTTCAGAGCGGCGCTGGAAACTGCGGGAAGACATCTTTCTCGATACGAATCTCAGGGCGAACCGATTGAAATCCACTTCATTTATTCTCAATATTAATTTGAATAAGCTAATCTTTTGATTACTGTTCAATTTTACATTTAAATGGATCTGAAAGTAAAATTGGGAATTCTCGCCGACGCTGCCAAATACGATGCGTCGTGTTCAAGTTCGGGGGCAAAACGTCGGGATTCCAGCGGAAGTAAAGGAGTCGGTTCTGCTGGCGGAACAGGGATCTGTCATTCTTATACTCCCGACGGACGATGTATTTCACTGTTGAAAATACTCCTGACGAACGTCTGTATCTATGACTGTCATTACTGCATCAATCGACGGTCTTCCGATGTGCGACGGGCGCGGTTTTCGGTCGAGGAAGTGGTGCAGCTGACCCTCGATTTCTATAAGCGGAACTATATCGAAGGTTTGTTTCTCAGTAGCGGAATCGTTCGTGATGCCGACTTCACGATGGAAGAAGTGATTCGGGTTGCGAGGGAGCTGAGGGAAACCCATCACTTTCGCGGATATATTCATCTGAAGACGATCCCGGAAGCCTCGCAGGAGTTGATCGAGGAAGCGGGTAAGTATGCGGATCGGATCAGCATCAATATCGAATTGCCGAGCGAGGAAGGGATTAAGGCGCTCGCTCCGGAGAAGGATTTGCGACGGACGCAGCAGGCGATGGGAGGGATTCGTTCTCGTATTGAGAGCGGGCGGGAAGAGCAAAAAGATCGCACCAAACGCGGACGGCCGTCCCGAACGAAGGCGGCGGGAGGTGTGCCAAAAGTTTATGCCTCAGGTCAAAGCACGCAGATGATCGTCGGTGTGGATCGCTCGAACGATGAATTAATTCTGAGGCGTTCCGATCACCTCTATCGGAGCTATCGACTGAAGCGAGTCTACTACTCAGCCTTCAGTCCGATTCCTGCCTCGTCGGTGGTTCTCCCCGCGAAGGCACCGCCACTGATTCGGGAACACCGCCTTTACCAAGCCGATTGGTTGCTGCGATTTTATGGATTTCAAGTGGGTGAACTCACTCCGACGGATGGACCTGAACAGGGGAATCTGGATCTCGATTTGGATCCCAAACTTGCCTGGGCCTTGCGGTTTCGGGATTGGTTTCCGATCGATTTAAATCGTGGCTCGCGGGAGCAACTGCTTCGCATTCCCGGTCTCGGTGTGCGTAATGTGGAGCGTATCTTGAAGGCACGGCGGTGGTCGTTGATCCGGCTTGTCGATCTGACCCGGCTGCGGGTGAATTTGAAAAAGTGTCTCCCATTTATCATGACACCGGATCACAGCCCGAGCCGGCTTGGTTTGGACAATGAAGACCGGATACGTGCGCGCTACGCTCCGGCTCCCAAGCAGCTTGAATTCGATTTCGGAGAAGCCCGGCGCAGTGCTCTTACCGGAGAGGTCTAGATAGAGAAAAGTGGGCCGCAGAGAATGGCCCGAGTGTGATGCAGCAAGTTACGATAGAGCCCAATTTTCCGGCGTGGCGCACGCGGGCCAGGGAATTGCTGGTTTCCGGAATTGAGCCGGCAGAGACATTCTGGAGCGATGGCTTTGGTGGTCAGAGTGATCTATTTCCCGAGTTGGTCGTGAAGGAGATCGAGCCAAGACAGAGCAACGATAAGAGCCCTTCTGACTTCCGAATTCCCAAGGCGTTCCTCGACCTTGCGGAAACGGTCTCCTGTCATCGTGATGAGTCGCGATGGGGATTGCTCTATCGCATTCTCTGGCGAATCGCGCGGCGGGGCGAGAGGCATTTATTGGGGCTTCCGACAGATGCGGATATCCGCAAGGCGAACACGCTCGCTAAGGAGGTGCGGCGCGATTGCCACAAGATGCGGGCCTTTGTCCGATTCCGAAAGGTGGCGGAAAATGAGGAGAACGGGCGCGAGCAATTCGTCGCCTGGTTTGAGCCGATGCATCACATTGTCAGATATAATGCCTCGTTTTTTCAAAAGCGGTTCACGGGCATGGATTGGTCAATTTTGACCCCGGATGAATGTGCGCATTGGGACGGGCTCAAATTGCAATTTTCTCAAGGCGTCGAGAAGAGTGCCGCGCCTACTGATGACGCGCTCGAGGAAGTGTGGCGGTCCTATTACCAAAATATTTTCAATCCGGTACGGCTTAAGTTGAAGGCGATGCAGTCAGAGATGCCGGTGAAATACTGGAAGAATCTTCCTGAGGCCACCTTGATTCAAGATCTCACGGCGGGGGCCTCGATGAAGCAAGAAGAGATGATCGAGCGTGAGCCACTTCCGTTGCGAGCGGCTCCGAAGAATCTTTACCTTCGCAGCCTGAACGAAATGAATGAGGTGGCTCTCGTGAGTGAAGCGGGAGCTGAGGATTCAATTCCCCTGGCTGAGATGCGGAAATCGGCTCATTCCTGTCGCGCCTGCCCCCTCTGGGAAAATGCGACGCAGACCATTTTCGGCGAGGGAAACGAAGCTGCCGATATCATGCTAATCGGAGAGCAACCGGGGGACGAAGAGGACATATCCGGCATGCCGTTTGTCGGGCCAGCCGGGCAACTGCTCGAAGAGATTTTGGCTGAAGCTGAATTGGATCGCGAACAGATTTATCTGACAAACGCAGTAAAGCACTTCAAATGGAAACCGGGTGGTAAGCAACGATTGCATGACAAGGCAAACCGGGCCGAGATGAAAGCCTGCCGACCGTGGCTTCTGGGGGAGATTGCGAGAGTGTCACCCAGAGTGATTGTGACGGTGGGCAATACGGCAGCCCAATCGGTGATCGATCCGTCTTTCAAGATTACCACTCAGCGGGGTTTGGTAGAATGGCCGAATCAAATTGAGTTCAAAGGACCTGTCGTGGCGACGATTCATCCTTCCTTTCTCTTGAGAATGCGGGATCGCAGCGAACGCGACAAGAACACAAAGCTCATGGTGGAAGAATTACGTCTCGTTCGGACTTTGGCGTCAAAGGCATCGCAACGAGTCAAAGTGATTTATTGAGATAGGAGATAGGAGATAGGAGATAGGAGATAGGAGGGAGTTGGGAGTTGGGAGTTGGGAGTTGGGAGTTGGGAGTTGGGAGTTGGGAGTTGGGAAATTCAGCAACGAGGGCTGGAGGCCCGAAAGACGGTAGCCGGTGTTGAAGAGAGCGAATGCGAACAAGGCACCGGTCCTGACAATGGAAACATGAAAGCCCCGGTAGGGGCGATAGAACAGAACAATGCCCTCAACTCACACCTCACTGCACTACCACATCGTCTTCAGCACGAAAAATCGTGAACCTTGGTTCGATAGCGAATTTCAGAGTAAACTTCACCGCTATCTCGGTGGTGCGGTGAAAGGGCCTGGCTCGCATTCTCACATCAACGGCGGCGTTTCGGATCATGTCCATTTGTTGGTGGGATTGAAGCCGACACATTGCCTATCTCAAGTAATGAGTGAATTAAAATCAGTTTCCTCATCCTGGGTGAAGGCCCAAATCGGGAATTCGGGATTCGCGTGGCAGGAGGGATACGGCGCATTTACCGCGGGCGCGTCCGATTTGGAAAAAGTGCGAGCGTACATCAACCGACAGCCGGAACATCATCGGAACCGGACCTTTCAAGAGGAATATGTCGCGATGTTGAAGCGTGGGATGGTGGAATATTCGGAAGAATACCTTTGGTGATTAGCGAGGTTGTATCGCCCCTTCGATCAGACGTCCGGTGCCTTGCTCGCTGTAGGCTCGCTTCAACACCGGCTACCGTATATCGAGCCTCCGGCCCTTTAAAATTGTGCTCAAGGAATGCCTTCGTCAGCCCATGACTCAACCCTCCGCCCCCACTCGCTCTCGGTAGCCTTGGCAAAGGAGGGAGCTCCACTTGTCCTTGGTAGCCCGAGCGCAAGGGGGGGGGAGACCCACGACCAACTCGTCCTCCGTAGCCTTTGCAAAGAGGGGGCGGCGCTTTTCCTCTGTAGCCTTTGCAAAGAGGGGAGACCCAAGCCCGTCGTGCATAGAACCCTTAGGGGAACCCTAAAAAGTGGCTCGAATCTTTCCCCCGTTCATGACACCTTTCCCGCATGGTGAAGCATTCCGACGTTTTGAAAACACTTTCCGATTTGGTGAGGATTAACAGCATTAACCCCGAGTGGAACGGACCTGGTGAAAGTGGGGTGGTAGAATACCTCGCAGAGTTTTTCACTCAGGCAGGAATCGAAGTTTACGAAGAGGAAGTGCTTCCGGGCCGGAGCAATCTGCTCGCTCGAGTCCAGGGTAAAGATTCCTCAAAAAGCGTTCTCCTCGAGGCGCATATGGATGTCGTGTCTGTCGATGCGATGACGATCCCGCCTTTCGATCCTGTTATCAAAGACGGGAAACTTTTCGGACGTGGTTCGTGCGATACGAAAGCCGGGCTTGCCACGATGATGGAAGCGATGCGGGCCATCCATGCGTCTGGCGATTTGCCCCCTTGCGATATTTGGCTCGCTGCTGTGGTCGACGAAGAACATGCCTTTCGAGGGGTCGTTGCGGCAATCGATTGGTTTAAGGCGCGGGGAATTCAATTGGATTGTGCCGTCGTTGCCGAGCCGACCGGTCTCGGACTGGTTACGACCAACAAGGGGGTCTTGCGTTGGCGAATCGAAACCACGGGCGTTGCGGCTCACAGTTCGAAGCCTCATCTAGGAGACAATGCCATTTCGACGATGGCGAAGTTGATTAGCCAACTGGATGGATTTCACGAAGGACTCGCGGAAAAAAGCCATCCGTTGGTTGGTCCCGCGACTTGCAATGTCGGGACAATTGAGGGCGGGGATCAGGTGAACTTTGTGCCGGATAGATGTGTCATCAAGTTAGACAGGCGGATGCTTCCCGGGGAAAAGGCTGAGGAAGTGCTGGAGTCATACCAAAAAATGATCGCGTCGTTCCCCGCCGGAAAAGTGACGGTTCATCCCGCCGATCTGTCTGATGAAGCGATGGAGACGCCGCCGGATGCTGAGGTGGTCAGGGCGGCTTCCCGTCAGCTCGAATCAATGGGGCTCGACGGGACGATTCAGGGGGTGCCTTTTGGATGTGATGCGACCAAACTCTCGCGGGCGGGCGTTCCCGCGATCATCTTTGGCCCCGGTTCGATTGACCAGGCCCATGCCGCGATCGAATGGGTGGACGTGAAAGAGGTGGAGTTGGCGTTTGATTTCCTACACGGTTTTCTGTTGAACTACGAAGTATGAATAGCCAATCAAGACGTGACTTTATTTCGAGTGTTACTGTAGGAGGAGGATTGTTGATGAACGAAGCATTACAGGCAGAGACGGATCTGAGCGGAAAGAACTGGATCGATGCGCATGTTCACGTGTGGAGTCAGGATCGAACTCTTTATCCCATTTCGGCGAATTTCGCAGATAAAGATATCGATCCCCCAATCTACTCGCCGGAAGATCTTGCCGCTGATCAAAAAGGCACTGGTGTCGCTCGCACCTTGTTGATCCAGATGAGTTTCTTCGAATTCGATAATTCCTATATGGTCGACGTGATCAAAAGTGATCCCGATCGATACCGGGGTGTTGCGATCATTGATCATGAGCAACCGGGCACGTTAGAGGTCATGACCTCGTTGAAAGAATTCGGTGTCGGGGGATTTCGACTCTATGCTTTTCCTGACAAAGTGAAAAAATGGGATGCGTCTCAAGGGCTTCAAACGATGTGGAAAGCTGGCGCTGAAACAGGGCAGGCGATGTGCTGCCTTTCTGATCCTGCTGCGATTCCTGCGATCAAAGCGATGTGCAAAAAATATCCGGATACCAATGTCGTGATCGATCACTTCGCTCGGATTGGCGTGACAGGAGAAATTGATCAAGCTCATCTCGATCAACTTCTCGCCCTTGCTGAATTTCCGAATGTTTACGTGAAGATTTCTGCATTTTACGCGCTGGGCAAGAAAGCACCGCCCTACACTGATCTTGGTCCCATGATCAAACAGCTACGCGATGCCTATGGCTCCGGGCGACTCATGTGGGCCTCGGATTGTCCGTATCAGGTGCAAGGCGATCACTCGTATTCCGCTTCCGTTGATCTGATCACGAAGAAGCTCGATTTCCTCAGCGCTGAGGAAATCGAGAATATGATGCGTGGGACGGCGGAGGGATTGTTCTTTAGTTAGGTTTGGGGGGGGCGATCGGACTAGATCAAGCCTAACTCGCTGACGCAACGGGAGGAGTGAGGAGGTTTTTACAGATTTTGAAGCGCATTCAGGATCGCATCAATATCGCTCATCTGATTGAAGCAGTGAATCGAAACGCGCAAGCGCCCCGCCTGATGCATGATGTGAATGTTCCGTTCATGAAGCGCTTTGCTGAGAGTTTCGTCGTTGTCGCTTTGAAAGGAGACAATCCCTGAAGAGTTGCCTGGTTGGTGAGGTGACATCGTTTTGATTCCCAATTCAGCAAGCCCCTCGTGTAGGTGCGTCACGAGCTGATCCGTGTGCCTGGCGATGGCACCGATTCCTGCTTCGTTGAGAAAATCCATTCCTGCTTTCAAGGTGTAGATCGCAGGGAAGGAGGGCATTCCCACCGCGAAGCTCGCAGCACCCGGAAGTGATTCAGCATGGGTGAAGCGATTCTCATCAAAGGCGTTGGAGAGATTATACCACCCGCCGGCTTGCGCAGTTACTTTGCTCTTCGCATGATGGGGAACGGCGACGACACAGCCGCCATGAGAACCGAGAAGCCATTTGTAGGAGCTGGCGAAAATGCAGTCTGCATCGAGGCAATCGAGCACGACACGGCCGGTAGCCTGGGTGACATCGACGGCGAGGATCGCTTCCGGGACCCGCTCCCGCACGAGACTTTGAAGCGGAGCCCACTCCATTCGGTAGCCGGTCAAAAAGCTGACGAGAGAGACTTGAACCAGCCGCGTCTTTTCGTCGATCAATGTTTCGAGGTCTTCGAGATGAAGCACGCCGTCTCGATGTTCCCAAAGACGAACATCAGGGGAGGCGGGAAGCCTCAGCCAGGGGGTGGCGCCTGCCGGGAAATCGAGATCGGTCACGATGACATTTTCGCCTTCGGAAAACTGGATCGAAGTGGCGAGTAAATTGTAGGCCTCGGAGGTCGAGGTGCAGAAAGAGATTTCGTCTGCGGAAAGGCCGAAGACTCCGGCGGCGCTTTCACGGCATTCTTCGAACTTTTTGAAAAGATCATCACGCCCATCCATTCCCTTGATCTTGGATTGAAAATAGTCGTCGAGCGCTTCCTTTGCCGACTGAGGCGGAATGCCTTCAGCCGCTGTATTGAGATAGATTCTTCCTTCAAGAGAAGGGAATTCGGCTTGCCGGACTTCTGGAGTGAACATGAGCAATGTTTTAGAGGAAGTCGTTCATTTTGTCAGCACGTCATTGAGGAAAGATTTTCTCTGTTCACTTGTGGTCGGTTTGGGCAGTCTCCTTCCCATGAGTGATGAGGTGCAAAATACTGATCTGGGAGATTCGTTCAGGCAATCGCGTAAGGAGTTCTATTTTATGGTCGCGTCCTGGTGTGTTTTTGCAGTGTGGACGATTTCCTATGTGGGATTGAAGGGCGGGCAGAAGGAAGGTGAACCACTTCAGCTAATGTGGGGAATGCCGGAGTGGGTCGTTTTTGGAATCCTTCTTCCCTGGTTGTTTGGCCTTGGCTTGACTGTCTGGTTTGCACTGCGATTTATGAAAGACACCGATCTCGATCCCGGTGCCTCTGACCGTATCAATGGAGAGGAGGCGAAATGACCGCACTGATTAGTTTCTTTATTTATCTCGCGCTTGTTTTTGTCCTCGCTGGAATCGCGAATCACGCAGGAAAAAATAAATCGTTTCTGAGCGAATATTTTTTGGGTAGTCGCAACATCGGAGTGTGGGCATTCGCGCTTACCTACGCTGCTACGGCGGCGTCAGGAGGTAGCTTTATGGGCTTCCCGTCGCTGATTTACACTCACGGGTGGTCGCTCGCGTGGTGGATTTGCGGTTACATGGTCGTGCCCCTCGTTGCTCTTGGATTGCTCGCGAAGCGCATCAATCAGGTGAGTCGAATTGCGGGAGCGATCACGATTCCAGAACTGCTTCGCCGTCGTTTTGAAAGCAATGCGGTGGGTAACCTCGCGACGATCATGGTGGTCTTTTTTATGTTCTTCTTTCTTATGGCTCAGTTCAAAGCGGGTGCGCAGATTATGGCGACCTTGTTGGAGGGAGTTCCTATTTATCAGTCCGCTGCATTTGGAGTTGAGCGTCTCGTTGAGGGGATTCCCTGGATTGGATCGGCCGAAGGCGACTACTTGCTTTGTCTCATCGTTTTCGCTGTCTCAGTAATTATCTACACCACTTATGGCGGTTTCCGTGCCGTGGTTTGGACGGATGTGATGCAAGGACTCGTTATGGCCGTGGGCGTGGTGATCATGTTAGTGCTAGCACTGACGCAGGTGGGAGGTCTCGGTAATGCGACGAAACAGCTATCCGAGATGACACCGCCGGAATTCATGAATGTGGTGGTTACTCGTGAAAAAGCGGAGGATGAAGTCACACGCGTTCCGAGGGGGAGTTGGCTGACGAATGAAGAGGGCGATGCCTTGCGCTTAAAATCAGCGATTGAAATTGCTGCGGGTGAGTCAGCGAGTGAGCCCGTTGAGGCGCTCCGCCTGACGACTCCGGCTGAAATTGAGAAAGTGAAAGCGGCGAATCTCTTTGTTTCTGATATCGTCGCAACCATTTCCGGCGAAGTTGAGACCTATGCGTATGGCGCGGGGAAACCGGGCGTGTATACCTCAACTCCGGGACCTTCGAGAGACAATCCTTCCGGCTTTATCACGGTGCTTCTTGCTTTCAGCTTCTTTGCCTTTTGGAATTTCAGTGGAGCGGGACAGCCCAGTTACATGGTTCGCCAAATGGCATTTAAAGATACCCTGACATTGCGACGTTCGATGGTGATGGTGGCGTTTTACTTTGCGATAATCTATTTTCCACTCGTGATTATCTTTACCTGCGCGCGGGTTCTTCTACCGGGCATGGAAATTTATCCGGACCGAGTCATGCCTGAGATGGCGGCTGTGCTCACCAACAATGCGGGAATGCCATGGTTAGCGGGATTGCTGGTTGCTGCGCCCTTTGCCGCGGTGATGTCCAGTGTCGACAGTTTCCTCCTTCTCGTTTCTTCAGGAGTGGTGCGCGACATCTATCAGGAATCGATTAATCCGAATGCGAATGACAAGCAGATTAAAAAGCTGACCTACGGCGTTACGGTTGTGGTCGGAATGTTAGGTGTCGTTGCTGTGATGCATCCGCCTCAGTTCCTTCAGCATCTCATTGTCTTCGCTTCGGCGGGACTTGGTGCCTGCTTTCTCATGCCGATGGTCTTCGCCCTTTACTGGAGGAAAGCGACGGCGTCAGGAGTGGTCGCGGGAATGCTTGCGGGAGGTTTGACGGTGCTGGCGCTCTACCTCGTGGGATTTCTTAAGACCGGAAAATTCGGCGAGTATCTTCTTCTCGGATTCCACCCTTTCATCTGGTCCGTCCTTGTTTCGACGATCCTGATCTACGTCATCAGCTTGAAGGGGACGCCTCCGGCTGAGAAAGTGCAGGAGCGTTTCTTCGGTGGAGCATAAAGCTACTGTCGCAGAAAGACCTTGCTTGCGAACCACGCAAGCAGGGGAATTCTCGCCGTCCAAATGGAGGTGCGAACCCAGTTTCCTTTCACGAGCGAGTCGACGGCTTCTGCTGTGTATTGCTGTGCAAGTGCCTGATGAGCTGGAACCTGGAGTATCGCGGTGACTATCCAGATGGAAACGACGAGCGCGGCATTGGTGATCAAGAGCCCCTGATAGCTGGTGGACCAGAAGAGGTAGGACAATAAGAATGCGGTGATTATCTCAATTAACATGAGTGGTCCCGCGATCCATGTGATTCGATTCATGTAGCGGTCATGATATTCACTGAATGAATCGCTTCCGATGTGGTTGAAAAGGGGGTAGATCACCAGTTGCACGGTCCAAATCACACCGACCATTCCCAGCGTTGCAAAGAGATGCAGTAGTATTGTCGGTAGATTGAGTGAGGACATTTCCATTTGATTAGGTTTACGTTACATCAGTCGATCCGCGTTGAGGAGAGAAAGGAAAAAGTCGACTTGGATCCGTTCCCGTTCGTATCTTCTCCCGCATGCCGATGAAAAACGAAGTTCTAGCCAATATCCAGACGGTCGAAGATGATATCATCAATCGGTTCTGCGCGGTGTCGCGACGTCTTGAGCGGAAGATGGATTGGGTCACTGACACGACTCCTTTTTCAGCGATGGAAAAAGAGATTCGAGAACAGATTATCTTTTACGAGGCGAGAGGGTTTTATCTCTTCCTCGAACCCTGGCTCGAACATGAACCGTTCAATCATCGTTACCGAGTCGTTCTGACATTCCGACCTACGGAGGCAAACAGGTAGAACGCGGCCAGCGCTTACGCCGATTTCTGTAGGTGAGGTCCGTGCCCTCGTTTTCTGAGCTGCCGCACGCTCAAGGCTACCCGTCCGCGCCCACGGGACGCAGCTACAGCGCTGGCTTATGAATGCCTTGCCAGCGAAAAACCCTAATGGTGCAGCAAGTCAGCGCCGAGAGCTTTGGGGCTTTCCTTGAAGGCTTTGACGACTTCGGCGAGTTGCTCTTCGGTAATCCAGCCTTTCGCTTCGAGGATCTTCGCTGCTTCAGCGGAATCTTTGAAGAAGGCGAATTCAGTGCCTGATTTGTGAAGCTCGTCCACTTTTTCCTGGAACTGTTCAATGTGATCGGGGCCAGTGACGTCGCGAATGAGAATCTGGTCGACCTTGCCGGGGTGAGCGAGAGCGGTCTCGACATAGACGTCGGTATCATGCTGACTGCTGTCCCCGATAAGGATGACCGGTTTTTGCGGGTGCCATTTAAAGGCCTGTTCGATCGAATGCAGTTTGTGCTCGGCATGACCGATTTTAAACCACTTGTCGACGTCGATGCCCCAATCGGTCATGAAGTAGGCGCCGTCAGGAAGACCGTTTTCTTTGAAAACTAATCTCAAAAGCGCATGCAGATTGAAGGGGGAGCTTGTCACGTAGATCACTGGATTACGTTCCCTCACGTGGGGAGTCGTTCCGTGACGGAGGGCTCGATAGAGTTCCGCTGATCCGGGGAAAAGCTGTCGGGTCAGTGCATTCCCGAAAAGAGTCGTGGCCACCATTCTCAAGGTTCGTGCGACATGAGTGACGAGAACGGTATCGTCGATATCGCTGATGATGACGCAGCGCGCCTCTTTGCCGAAGCGTCGGATTTTCATGGTCCGCGACTTCGATACTTTCGATTCAGGCAATTCGATCAATAGCTCTTTCGATTTTACTTCGCTCGCGGGAATCTCGATTTCGAAATAGGCCTGTCGGTCAGCCCGTTGTTCCACGGTGGCGCCACCAACGCTCAAGCGAACAAGGGAAAACGGTCTTTCAGGCGTGGTCCATCGGCGAATCATCTGAAGCAGATTCATGACGGGGTGGTCTTCAACCGTCGGCTGGCGCCATTTTTTAGCCAAAAGGACACGGCCTTTGACCGAAACTCCGTTGCTATGCTGAACGGCGTGGTAAATATCAGCGCTCATTGGCATTCCCCAGCGCCCTGCAATTCGGGCGAGAAACCGATGAAGTGCGTCATAGCCCCTACCTATCTGAACGATACAAAGACGAAGCCAATACAGGCGTTTGCTTCTGGTGGGGGAAGGCATGAAAGAGAAGAAAAGGGGATCGGTTCTGTTGTAGGGAGACTCAACAGGGTTGAGTGAGACAGTCAACAGGGTTTAGTCTAAGATCCCAAAGGTTTTTATCATGAAAATGGAGACGTCTCTCCTTCTCTTTATTGAATATCTCGCGGTGATCGTTTCGTCGATCTATGGCGTGTTGCTTGCTGCCCGCAAGGGAATGGACGTGATGGGTGTCTTTGCGGTCGCTTTTGCGGTCGCCTTTGGAGGGGGAACCTTACGGGATCTTTTTCTCGATCGGACGCCGCTCTTTTGGATCGGGAATCCTCATTATCCGATGATAACCCTGGGGATTGCGGTTTTTGCCGGCCTGGTTTTGAAACTCGTTGGCCGCATTAAGCCCTGGCTTCTGCTTCCTGACGCACTCGGAATGGCGTTGTTTGCGATTACCGGAACGGCTTATTCGCTCGAAACGAACCCTTCCTGGTTCATCGCGGCGATGATGGGAATGATTACGGGCACGTTTGGGGGCGTCCTTGGGGATGTGATCTGTAACGATGTTTCCGCTCTCTTCACACCGAGCCCGCTCAATGCGACCTGTGCCTTTGCGGGGTGTTGGGTCTATTTATTCGTTTTGGCGGTCGAGGGAGCGCCGAAAGAGGCGGCAATGGTCGCTGCGATTGCGGTGATTGTTCTTTTCCCTCTCGCTTCGGTGAAATGGAATTGGTGCTTTCCGGCAGTCAGAGAGGCTCTAGCGCCGTAACCATTTTTGTGAATAGCAAAAATACCAGCGATCAGATCATTCGTATGGCCTGGGAAGATCGCACCACTTTTGAAGAGATTGAGGCGAAAACCGGCATGCCGGAAAAAGAAGTCATCAAGCTGATGCGCCGTGAGCTGAAGCCTTCCGGTTTCCGGCTTTGGCGAAAGCGTGTCACGGGCCGAATCACGAAACATCGGAAACGCTTCGAATCCGAGGTGAAAGGGAAACGTGGACGGGTTTCCTATGAACTCGATTGAGCGCCTCTACACGTTGAAGCGAAATTCAACGACATCGCCGTCTCTCATCACGTATTCTTTCCCTTCAATGCGAAGCTTTCCAGCCTCACGCGCTTTCGCGTTGGAGCCAAGTTCGACGAGATCGTCAAAATGAACGATTTCGGCAGCAATGAAGCCGCGTTCGAAATCACCGTGAATCACACCGGCCGCCTGAGGCGCCTTGTCACCGGCGTAAATGGTCCAGGCGCGGGTCTCTTGCTCACCGGTCGTGAGATAAGTCTGCAGTCCGAGGAGGTTGTAGACTGATTTGATCAACGCGGAAACGCCTGAATCTTGAATGCCCATGTCCGATAGAAACTCGGTCGCCTCTGCAGGATCGAGATCGATCATTTCCTCTTCGATGCGAGCGGAGATGACGATCGCCTCAGCGCCAAATGCGGAAGCTGCATAGTCGCGGACCGCTTTCACCATGGGAAAACTGTCAGGATCTGCCTGAGCGGCGCCGAGATCGTCTTCGGCGACATTACAGGCGAAAATAGTGCGCTTTGCTGAGAGGAGGAAAAATTCCTTCATCAAGAGCTTTTTCTCATCGTCGTTGAGATCCGCCGTGATCGCCGGATTACCCTGATCGAGATGAGGAATCAACTTCTCAGCGAGATCGACTTCTTTCTGCGCTTCCTTATCACCACCCTTGGCTTTTTTGACGCGGGAGTCCTTACGCTTTTCGAGGGTTGCGAGGTCCGCGAGGATCAGCTCCGAGTTGATGATTTCGATGTCCCGGAGGGGGTTTACCGAACCGAGTTCGTGGATGATGTCGTCGTTTTCAAAACAGCGAACGACCTGCACGATGGCGTCGACTTCGCGGATCGTGGCGAGGAATTTGTTGCCTAGTCCTGCTCCGGCGGAAGCACCTTCGACGAGGCCCGCAATATCAACAAATTCGATTGCAGCGGGAATCAGCTTTTTGGAGCCTGATAATTTACTGAGAACGGCGAGACGCTCATCTGGCACCGTGACGATCCCCAGATTCGGGTCGATCGTGCAAAAGGGATAGTTCGCCGCTTCCGCTTTTCGGGTCCGCGTCACCGCGTTGAAAAGCGTCGATTTGCCAACATTGGGAAGTCCTACAATACCTGCCTGTAACATGGCGCGACATTAGCACAGGATTTCCACGGTGCTCGGGGAAAATTGAGGTCAGAAACGCAGCCAGTCTGCGCTTCCGGGAACGCTTACGCTCGAAACTATGCCTCAGCAGGAACTTCTTCTTCGGCTGCGGCAGCTTCCTTCTTCGCTCCTGCGGGAATTAAAAGTCCCACGATGAGCATGAGGCCGAATAACGCCAGGGCGACGAACGGAGGGGTCCAGGAGAGCGTGCTCTTGAAGATGAGGATCCAGACCGAGAAGTAAATGAGACAAGAAGCGATCGTGAGCGGGATGAATTTCCCTTTTGGAAGTTTAAAAAGGATGAGAGCGATCAGGGCAATCGCTGCGACGGCGAGCCACCTGCCCCATGCTGGCCACCAGGTGAGAAAGCGTCCGCTTTGGATGACCGCCATGGCCCTTGTGATTAGGCTTGTCTCAGAAAGGATTTCTCCACCGGGAATGTTGATGTGACGGTCAGCAGTCCGGTCGAAACCAATCACGACGAGATTCTCGCTGAGGGACTGGAATTTGCCCTGAAAGTCAGAGAGGATTCGCTTGGCGACTTCGTCGTTCGCTTCGCCGGTATAGGCCAGTTCGTCGACAGAGAGCGAGGTGAGGTGATGTTTCTCCACGATCTCTCCTTCGTCATTGCGCTGCAGCGTCATTATCGCGTGGCCAAGCCCTGAGTGATTAGGCAGTGTCATGGTGCCATCGGCATTGATGGGGATGGTCCGGTATTCGCCGAGTTGGATGACTGGGCTTTTCCCTGTGAAATTGACTGAAATTTGATCTGCGGCGACTCCGGCATGCGAAGCGACAGAGGTAAGAATGATCGACGGGATGATTTGATCTCCTTTGCGGGCGATCAGAGGGACTTTAGCCTCATCGTCACCAATCAGTCCGCGGGCCGATTCGATCGCCTTAAAGGCGGGAATTCCGTTGGAGAGGATTTGAGCATCTGGATACCGGATTGTTCGCGAAAAGGGGAACACGGTGCTCGCATCGCCTTCGACTTTGAGAGAGGTATAGGAAACGGGCTGCTTTTCGATCGCTTTTTCCCCGTCGTCCGAAACGGCTGTGGCAACAGGGAAGCGTGGGAGCTGCATCGCGGCGTCTTTCAGAGGAACGATGTCCGTTTTGTTGAGAACGTTTTCCTCGTTGAAGGTGGGGGTTGGAAGAAATGAAACCGCTTTGGGGTTCATGTCGGCGACGAATTTCAGAATCGTTGCAAAATCGAGTCTTGAGAGGCGTGGGTTGCCGCCCTGACTCTTGTCTCCGCCAATGTTAAGCGGCTCGTAGCCATCGTTGATTCGGACGACCGAGATCGAGGGCTTTTGAATCTTGTCTCCCGAGTTCCCGACACAGAACTCCAGCCATAAGTCGTTCAGTGAGTTTAATGGAGCGATTTTACTGCTACGAAGGTTCCATTCTCCTATTCCGATAAGAATAAGACCGAGGACGGCGAAAGTGAGAAAGCGTTGTCGCATGAGGATTGGCTGAAATTTCTCGAAAAATGAAGCGGTTCCTTCCCGTGCCACCTTTATCAGTTTGCCTAAGAAGTCTTCACTTTTAATATGTGGACTGGCTTCGTCCTCGGGTCAAGAGACACGAAATTGGTGGATTTACGCCATGTGTAGGTCTCTCGATAGATTAAATCTTCGACCTCGAACGCGGTTCCGTGGGAAATGCCCAGCGCCTCGAGAGGCAGGTGGATGCTGGATTCCTGCTTCATTTTGGTATCGAGATTCACGACAACGATGATGCGATTGGAGCCGTCATCGGTCCATTTGTGAAAGGCGAGGAGCTGATCATTATCGCAGGGAATAAAGTCAATATTCGCATATTCAGCGAGGGCGGGGTTCTGATTCCGCGCTTCGTTGAGCCTTGTGATGAAGGCTTTGATGTTCCCCGGCTTGTTCCAATCGCGCTCTACCAGTTGATACTTTTCGCTGTCGAGATACTCCTCACGTCCGGTTAGTGGTTTGTTTTCACAAAGCTCGTAACCGGAATACATTCCCCATGAGGAGGAAAGCGTTGCGGCAAGCGCGGCGCGGATTTTAAAGGCGGACGGAGGCGCGTGTTGGAGGTGGTGAGGGAGGATGTCAGGCGTGTTCGGCCAGAAGTTGGCGCGATAGTAATCCCGCATTTCCCCTTTCGTTAGCTCGGTCACATAGTCGCGGAGCTCCTCGGCGGATTCTCTCCAGGTGAAATAGGTGTAACTTTGAGTGAATCCGATTTTCCCAAGCATCTGCATCATCGGTGGGCGGGTAAATGCCTCTGCGAGAAAGATGATATCGGGATCGACGAGGTGAACTTCAGCGATAAGCCATTCCCAGAAAGAGACCGGTTTGGTGTGTGGATTGTCGACGCGAAAGATCTTCACGCCTTTGTCGACCCAGTAGAGAACGACGGAGAGGAGCTCTTTCCAAAGCAATTCCCATTCGTCGCAGTGAAAGTCGAGCGGGTAAATGTCCTGGTACTTTTTGGGAGGATTTTCAGCGTATTTAATCGAGCCATCGGGACGGCGGTAAAACCATTCGGGATGTTCCTCGACGTAGGGATGATCCGGGGAACACTGAATCGCAAAATCCATTGCGATTTCGAGTCCGCGGGAGCGTGCTTCGCCGAGGAGCCAAACAAAATCGTGAATCGTGCCCAGTTCCGGCTCGATGGCGCGGTGTCCGCCGTTTTTATTTCCAATCGCCCAGGGGGAGCCGACGTCGCCCTTTTCAGCTGTGACGGTGTTGTTTTTTCCCTTGCGGTGTGCTTCGCCAATCGGATGAATGGGAGGAAAGTAGACAACGTTAAATCCCATTTCTTTGGCATCGTCGAGGCGGGGAAGGCAATCGCGGAAGCTTGAGTGCTTGCTGGTATCACCGGTCGCACAGCGGGGAAAAAACTCATACCAGGCGGAAAAAGCCGAAAGCTTCGTTTCTACATTGATGCGGATGGGCACCTCCGAGAGGGTTGCGAGTCGGCGGTCAGGCCAGCAGGCGAGGAGCTCGAGCGTTCCAGGCGCGTGCATGAGCTTCGGAACGGCTTTTGGATCGCTCTTCATGAGCGTTGTTGTGAGATCTTCGATCGCCTGCGCGTCTTTGCTGGCGCGCCCACCGGCAGCTCGAATCGCAGCGGAGTTGAGAATGACCCGACCCTCTTCGATCTCGGTATTGAAATCATCCTGGTCGCCAGTGAGGCGGCGTTCGAAATCGTGCAGCCAGGTCAGGAAATCATCGGCCCAGGCGGAAATGAAAACTTCGTATAACCCTGTTTTGGGAAAGCGGAGCGTTGCTTCCCATCTGTCGTTTTCTTTGGCGATTAGCAGAACCTCTTCCACTTGCTTCGCGCCTGCCATTCTCCATCCGACACTGGCCACCACCTGGTCGTGTCCGTCTTTAAAGATCTCAGCCCCTATCGTGACTGATTCGTCGACAACACGTTTCGCTGGATACCTGCCTCCTTCGATGAGGGGGGATAGGTTGGAAATTACAACTGTGTTCGGGCGATTCTTGGAGTTTGCCATAGCAGATTCGTATTGGAAGAACTTCGACCAATATCCCTGTTTCCCGGCTCACGCCAAGTGCGTTTTTTGGCATAGCTCGACACGGCGGAGATGCCTTTTATTAAAGAGTATCTGCGGCATGCCGCGTCGCAGTGAGAGACCTCTTCCTCAGACACGCCGACGATTGGCTTTCTTTTCGGTCCTGAGTTGCTTGGTTCGCTTCCGTCTCGCTTTCTCCGCTTTTGAAGGTCTGCGTTTTTTGTAGCGCTTCACGGCGCGGTTTTTGGCCCGCTCGAGGGTTTGCTTCTTTTCTTCTGCGTCGAAATGATCACACAGGCGCCCCCGGGCGATCTCTCTGTTTTTTTCCCGTGAACGAGACTCCTGACATTTGATTTCCGTCCCTGTGGGAAGGTGTTTTAAATAAACGCACGACGACGTTTTATTCACTTTTTGTCCGCCACTACCGGAGCCAAGAACGAAACGTTCTTCCAAATCCTCTTCGAAGATACGGTGATGTTTCATGCGCTGTTCGAGCGGTTTCATTGGGGTATAGAGACGAATGAGAGTGACTTTAAGGTAGAGAATTGAGTCTGCTCCGCTAATCAACAGGGTTGACTTCGAGACTATACCCTATTGAATAGGAGAATTCTATGAAAGCCGAACTATCTGATGTTGAGCGGGGCCATGCCGCTTATACCAAACGCAGTTTGGCTTTCTATGACTGGTGGGTCCTCGGGTTTTCTAACCGACGTGTCTGGAAGTGTCCTACAGAGAAGTTACTCGAGCTGTATCGTTCTCACATTTCCGCGAATCATCTCGAGGTTGGGGTCGGGACGGGATATTTTCTGGAGCATACTTTGCCTGAGGCTGCTTCGCGAGTTGGATTGCTCGACATCAATCGGGATTGTCTCGACAGGGCTTATAAGCGAGTTGCCGATTTTCGCCCCGAGATCTTTCAGGAGGACATTCTCGATCCGCTCGACTTTTCGGTTCCTGAGTTCGATTCCGTTGCGATTAACTATTTGCTCCACTGCCTTCCCGGTCGTCTCGAGCTGAAGATGGGAGAAGTCCTCGATAATCTGATTCCTGTACTTAAAAATGATGGCGTGGTATTTGGATCGACTATTTTGGGCACGGATATTCAGCGACCTGTCCTCGCGAAAATACTGATGTCGCACTACAACCGTAAGGGGATTTTCTCGAATACGGAAGACGGACTCGGAGCGGTCATGGAGGCCTTGCAGAAACGGTTCCGCACTTTCAACGTGGAGGTTTCAGGATGTGTCGTCATGTTTTGGGGCAAAGGTTTGAGACGGCCATATCGCAAATTGGAGGTAGGCGAAGAGAGCTGATATTTCCGTTCTGGCTCCGGCGGTTCAGAACGTTTTCGGATTTCACGAGAAAGATTTCGAAATCTTTTTCGTAAAATTTCTAAGAATCATCGTCGTCGCGGGTCATCCCTGTGTGAGAGGATGATTTTTTGTGAAGAAAACCCACCAGCAATTCGATTCGGAAACGATTCAGGCAATGTCGAAATCCAGCCCAGATGATTCGATTGTTGTCTTGAAGCCAACGCTTCTGCAATTATTCGAAAATGAGGAGACACCTCTGCTTCGGTATGCCTTTTCGTTGGTCGGCCGCCGCGTCATCGCCGAGGAAATTGTGCAGGATGCTTTTCTGCAACTTCATGCTCATTGGGAGACGGTTGAGAATCCTGTCGCGTGGCTTTTTCGAAGTGTTCGAAATCGATCTTACAATCATCACCGTGATCACAAGCGCGAAACCTTGAGTGACGAGGCGGAAGCCTTGAGCTCAGAGTCTCCGGATTCACCCGAGGATCTTCTTCACCGAATGGAGGCGGCCGGGTTTTTACGATTGTTAGTGTCAGAGCTTGAGGAGGCGGATCGGCAGCTCATTGACTTGAAATATTTTCAGGATCTCAAGTATCGCGAGATCAGCGAACGAACCGGTCTCAGCATCGGGAACGTCGGCTATCGGCTACATCACGTTCTTAAGCAACTCGCCGAAAAACTTCAACAACTTGGAATCGAAGGAAACCAATGAAAGATGACTCATTACATCCCTGGATTGAACCGGAACTCGAAGCCCGAATTGTTGCGCTCGTTGTCGGCGAGGCGTCGGATTTCGAAACAGAAGAATTGGAGCGGCTCATCGAAGAGAAGCCGGAGTTAGGATTGTTTCGTCAGCGAATGGAATCCCTGCATGGGATGCTGCGGGCGAATGCGAAGGGTGACGTGATCTCCGATGACGATGACTGGAAGCTTTCGACGGAGAAGCGGGATGCAGTGCTTGCGGCGATTCAGGGAGTAACTGATGGCAAGCCGGAAATAGAGAAGAACAGATCGGAGAAGAATCGTGGCTGGAACTGGAAAGGCGTCATGAAGGTCGCCGCGATGGTCACGATTTCTGCCTTGGTGCTTGGTTCTGCCGGGCTCACTTTCTTCTCTATGGCTAACTCTGAGCACAGGGCGAGTAGCAGTTACAGTGCCGGAGATAGCGGTGACATCTTCGACCTGGCCAGCCTGGATTCGACCCGTGTGATCGCGCAGAACGATGAGCTAAGTCGGTTGGATAGTGATGCTAACGGAGCACTTTCGGCAACCACCGGGGGGGAAGTGATTGAAAATGTAAAAATGGAAAAGCTTTCGGTAGCGCCCACGTCGGAGAATTCCGCTGGTGATGACATCATTTCGGTCAGCGCCGCATCGTCATTTTCCGCTTCCAATGTGGACGTTCCGGCCTCCGGCGTGGCGGTTGAAACCGGTGTTTCATCCAAGCCCTCGATGAGCCTGGGAATGTCGACATCGAGTTCTCTCGACGTGGATTCGAGTAATTTTCTCAAAGAGGGTGACATTCCTGATCGAGGGTATGCGCAGATTGGGCACGGGGGGTATTCTGCTGATATGGATGTCACGGAGCAGTTCTCGCCAATTCAAGAGAGTGGTGCTTTTGCCTTCGGTGGGGGGGGGGATCTGCTAGTGCAGCAGGATGGTACTTCAAACCTCAGTGTTTCAGCTTCCAGCGGACAGATGAACCATGAGAGGCAACGAATGGCTTATTACGATGATGCTTATGATCATACTCGGTCGAGGATGTTGAAAGAAGTAGCAGAAGGATGGGAAAGCCCTGTTCCGCAGGCTATGAAACCGGATGAAGGCAATGCTCATTCACTGGCGAACGCGAACCCGGACGCGACTGCGAGTAAAGGTAAAGAAATCTCGGACCCTGCTCGGAATCTAAGAAAAACCTACAATGAGTTGGATTCTCCGGGGCAAGCGGCGATCGCGGGCGTTGAGGATAAAGTCCCGCTGATGGGGGATCTCCCGCAAGTGGGAAGTCTTTTTGGCGTAAGGGCAGAGTCTCCGCTCCCGGCCCCCGTTGTCAGCAATGGAACCATCGCTGACAGTCGAACTGAGAAAGCTGCGCCAAGTGGGGAGAAAGTTTCCGGGAACGGAGATTGGGGAGAGCCGCCGCGGGCGGGAGATGCGGCTCCAGAGTTAGCAGCGGCCGGTCAGGTATCTACTGGATATATGACTGACTATGTCTTTACCGGAGTTCGTGAATCTTCGGACAAAGAGTTCGGGGAAAAACAACATGGCGGCACTGTGAGAATTGACGGGGGAGCAGACGGAATCACCTCTGCGGATAACGATGTGCTTCATGGTGGGGTGAGTTTAGCGGTTAACTTCGGCGAAGAGCAGAAGGTGACCAAAACCGTGCGAGATGAAAGCGGTCGATTTCATATAGGGGCGACGGCAACTTTTGGTGACGAGCAGGAAGAGGTCGACACGCGGCGGGTCATGATCGGAGGAACCGAGGGCATTGTCGGAGAAGTGGGTTCCCGTTTCGGCGCTACTGCTATCAGCGCTCAAGTCGAGCTTCCTGAAGTCGGTCAGATTCCTGTGCAGGGAATTACAAGAACGAAGGACCGAGTTGTTCGGCGTGAACTTCCTGCTATTGCGGCTGCTCCTTTCAGCGCTTCGAAGCCCCAATCCAGAGAGAGTCGCAGGCCTTCGCTTCAGGAGGATGGGCAAACGGCGACTGGTGGTTTTCAGATAGGGCGCGGGCTCTCTAGTAGTAGTGACAATAAAGATTCTCTAGCTTTAATAAAAAATGAGGCTGTTCAAATGGAGGCCGCCGCTGCTGCTGCGAAAGTGGAAACCAGTCGTCTCGCCAAGGTGAGCGAAGAGCTCAAAATGATTCGCACCGATCAGGAATCTGCCCTTATCCCTTCTGGTCGTTCAGCAGGCAGAGGTATCACCTCGGGACTCCGGTCCGGCGCGGTCGCAATCGACGGAGCCACTGTGGATGCTATGATAGGAGCCGCTTCGTTCCGGAAGACTCTAGTCGACTTGACGGAACTAAGCGCTCAGGAAAAGCCCTTCTCAACTTTCTCCCTTCACGTCAGCGATGTTTCATTTAAGTTGGCGCAGGCGGCTCTCGCAAAAGGGGAATGGCCCGATGCGGAACGTATTCGGATTGAGGAATTTGTGAATGCTTTCGACTACGGGGATCCACTTCCAAGTCACGAGGAAAAGGTGGCTGCTAATTTGGAGCAGGCCATTCACCCTTTTCTTCAGCAGCGCAATTTGCTGCGGGTTTCGATGCGGACGGCGGCTACAGGGCGCAACTCAACGACTCCACTGCGGCTCACTTTCCTGCTCGATAATTCAGGTTCGATGGAACGCGCTGATCGCCGGGAAACCGTGCAAAAGGCCTTCGCTCTCCTCGCTTCGATGTTACAACCTGCCGACCAGGTCACCTTGATCAGCTTCGCGCGCCAGCCTCGTCTCCTTGCGGATCGCGTGAGTGGAGATCAGGCGGCTGGTTTGGTCGAGACGGTGAAAAATCTTCCGAGTGAAGGAGGGACGAATCTCGAAGCAGCGTTGGCGCTGGCTTTTGAAAAGGCAAAGGAGCAACAACTTCCCGGCGCTCAAAATAGAATTATTTTACTGACCGATGGTGCTGCCAATCTGGGAGATGCGGAGCCTCAGCGCCTCGCTGATAAAGTAGAGCAGATGCGAAACGGGGGCATCGCTTTCGACGCGGCGGGTATTGGAACGGAAGGACTCAATGATGAAATTCTCGAAGCGCTGACTCGAAAGGGGGACGGTCGATATTACCTCCTCGATGAGGCCGATGATGTTGATGCCGGCTTTGCGAAACAGATTGCAGGGGCTCTGCGCCCGGCAGCAGGGAACGTGAAGGTTCAGATTGAATTTAATCCCGAGCGCGTTGGAAAATATAAGCTTCTCGGTTTCGAAAAACATCGCCTCAAGAAAGAGGATTTCCGGAATGACAAGGTTGATGCAGCCGAACTCGCAGCTGCCGAAGCGGGCGTCGCGGTTTATCAAATCGAGGTAAAGCCGGATGGGAAAGGAGATGTTGGTTCTGCTTTTGTCAGGTTTCGCGACATGGCGACTGGTGAAATGACAGAACGCCGCTGGACGATTCCTTATCAGTCGCATCCTGCACGACCGGTGGCGGCGGCACCCTCAATGCAGGTGGCCACGGTCGCGGCGATGTTCGGAGCGAAGCTGAAAGGGGATGTGCTAGGCGATGTCGTTGATCTGGATGCACTGTTGCAGATCGTCTCAGGGCTTCCGGAATCGTGGAGGGAGAAGCCGCGCGTTGCTGAACTCAAAAACATGCTCGAATCCGCGAGGGCGATTTCCGGGAACTAAGTCATGAAATCGACTCTATCAAAGACATAAGTGGCTGGGGACAGGTCGTTGTTCTTACATCATTTTGACAACTCCCTCACAAATAACTGACAACTTCGAAATCGCATTCCGCTCAACCCGCTTGAACTTAAATTTGTTATGAAAATCCACCTGCTACTCATTTTGCTCCTCGCCGCGATTCCCGCAGTCGGCCAGGAAAAGACGACCAATCAATCGGGCCCAAATCAGGCGAGCGTTTCAACGACGATTGGTGAAGATGGATCCGGGCGAATCATCATCGATGCGAAAGGAGAGATTCCGAAGCCTCCTGTTTTTTATTCCAGCGAAGTGACCAATACGGCGACGATTCGTCCTGGTCAGATTGATTCCGAGGTCGATGTGAAGGTGCGCATTCTGCAGGGAGAGCCTGATGTCATCAGTTATTGGGCACATGGGATACCTGATGTGGTGTCAGTGGAGGGGAAGGGTGTTGCCTCCTGGGCGGTGCGGTGGGATGATAAAAAGCGACGTTATGTCGACGTGAAGCTCAAAAAGGAAGCGCTTACAAAAGACGACAAGCCGGTCATCGAACACGATTTCAAGATTCGTTTCAAAGCGGAGGTCGAAAGCCTTCCGGCATCCGCTCAACTCGTTAATATTGGACCGGGAAATGACGAGTCAGCGAGCTTTTCTCAAATCCTGACATTGAAGTATATAAGTGGAGTCGAGGGGCAGCTGAAGACCTCAGCGGGTTTCATTCCCGTGGATACCGGAGATGATTTTCCAACCCGTTTTCAAACCACTACGGGAGGTGCTTTTGTGATTCAATTAAACCGCAGCGGCAGTGATCCAGCCCCGGTTGAGATGACCCGGTTCCGCATCGCGGGGGAATTGAGCGAAGACAAAAAATCAGCGGCGTTTCAAATGAGTGGCGTGGCGCGGGTTTCTGAAGCAGGAGCCACGATTCCCATTTTGAGATCCCGGTCGATCGCGTTGAGCTCTATGCCGTCGAATCCCAATTATCGAGTCCGCCTCGAAACGAAAGCGAAGCTGGGTCCCTTCTATGAGTTGGTTTTTGAAAAAGCGGGCGAGTGGCCTGTTCAAATTGATTTCGTGGCTTCGGTTATGCCTGAGAAAGGCTGGAGCAAGATGTTGTTCACGGCCGCTTCCGGTGCGGTGGCTCCGGTCGAGCTCGAGGGATTCCCCGAGGAGATCGAGTTCAGATCTGACTCGACAGTGCAGCCTGTTTGGCAAAATGGCGTGTGGTCAGGTTTTATTCCAGGAAGCGGAGACTGTCATTTTTACTGGAAGGACACCCGAAAGATCGGGGAGGGGAAGCTTTTCTTCAGCACGACAGCCGCGATCGAAACGACAGTCGGCCCGGGATTGCTCAGACAGCACCAGGTGATCGACTACCAGATTTTGCAGGGAGAATTGGAGGAGCTGATTCTCGACATCGAGGGCCCCGGCGAGGTCTTATCGGTCGAGGGATCAGGAGTCGCTGGTTGGTCGATCGAAGGGAATGAAAAACGTTTCCTTCGCGTCCGGCTCAGTCAGGCGATTACAAAAGCAGGTCAATTGAAAGTGCAGACTCAGCTGCCGCTTGAAGCCTTCCCAATCCGGGCCGGCTCCCTGCGGATTACCCCGCGAGGGGTGGTACGTCACTCGGGATTTATGCGGGTTTCCAATCAGGGAAGTGTTCGGCTCGAGCCTGTTGAGTTGGCAGGGTTGACGCAGTTAGCTCCCGGTCAGTTTCCCGGCAAGGCGCTCGAGTCTCGTCAGGTTTTTGTTTATCGCTTTCCCTCAGCTGAGCATGAGTTCAACATTGAGGTGGATCGCGTTCAGCCTGAAGTAAGTGTTTCCGAGCAAGTCGTCTATCATTTGGCCGAGGCGGATCGGACAATTGATGCCTCTATCGAACTCGACGTTCGCGAGGCTCCGATTCGTGAGTGGGACTTTGAGATTCCGGATGACTATTCCGTGGTCGTGGTGAGCGGGGCGACGGTTGGCGACTACATCGTGGCGTCGGAATCAGAAAACGGGAGGCGCAATCTTAAGATCGTTTTCAACGCTGATATTATGGGGCGTCAGTTGGTTAAGCTTCTCCTTGAGAAAAATCTCTCTGCGGAGGCGGGTGAGTGGGCGCTGCCTCGAATCGAGTATCCGGGTGCGGAATCAGTGAGAGGTGATATCGGAGTCGCCGGCGCTCCTGGATTCCGCGTTTCGGTGGGCGAGACGGATCTTCTTGCGGAAAAGCCGCTCTCCTACTTTTCTTCAGCGACGCCGAATCTCCAGCAGGCTTTCCGCATTCGTGAGCCGGGTTGGACGGCGACCATGCAAATCGAGGTCCTCGAAAAAACAGTTCAGGCGGATGTTTTTCATCTCTATTCCCTGAGTGAGGGCACCGCATATGGAAGCGCGCTGATCAACTATTTCGTGACCGGTGCTCCTGTTTCCGAATTGCAAATTCAGGTGCCTGCAGATTTCGGAAATGTCACCGCCGACGGGCAGGACATCCGTACATTTCGTCAGGAGGATGGTGTTTTAAAAGTATCTCTTCATCAGCCGGTGATCGGTTCTTACACACTTCTGGTTACGTTTGAAGAAAAGATCGACAGCAATGGCGGCGTTCTTCTTCCGGGGCGCGTTGTTCCGCTCGATGTGGAAGGCGAGCGTGGGTATGTTCAGGTCGTGAGTCCTATGCAGGTGAAGATGGATACGAAAGTGGCCAGTGATGGATTGCTGAAACTCGACGCGCTTGAATTGCCGGCCGAGTTCCGGCTACTCAGCGCTTCGCCGACTTTGGGTGCCTGGCAGTATACCGAACGTCCGTTCGAGTTGAGCCTAAGCGTGAGTTGGTTTGAGCCCGGAACGACAGCTACGCAAGTGGTCGAGTTCTCAGAAATTAACAGCCGTGTTTCTTCGGATGGTGAACTGGTTTCTGACATCATTTATTATGTGAAATCACGAGGTCGCCGTGCCTTGAAGGTCGAACTTCCAGAGTCAGTGCGATTGTGGTCGGTCACGGTTGCCGGGAAGCCTGCGACGGCGCGTGCGACGGAATCAGCGACTTTGATTCCGCTTCCCGGTGGTTCGGATCCAAACGTTCCGGTCGAGGTAAGACTGCGTCTCGGTCGTCCCGCGGTGGATGGTGCGAACCCTCTTATTGCTCTCCCGCGGGTGGGTGCGCCGGTGTTGAAAACCGAGTGGAATATCCATGGCGACGAGCGTCGGGTTTTGATTCCGACAGGAGGCACCGTCGAGCCTCCAACGCCTGTGCTTCGACCTTCGGGATACACCTGGATCACGCGTCAGGCGCTCGGTGTGATGGCAATCGTGGTGGCATTCGCCGGTGTGGGAGTTTGGCTCTCCGGACTCGGAAGTTTTCTGCGATTCCCCGGTTTTCTAGCGCTTCTTGCGGCCGTGCTTTGTTCCTGCGCCGCTGCCCTTCACGCTGCGGCGATGGTCGGCGGGACCGTGCCGTTGAAACTTAGTCTTCCTGTGCTGACTGCCGGCGAAGCGGTGGAGATCACGGTTCAGAACAGCGGGTTGTGGCAGGCCAATGTGGTTTGGCTTGGTGTTGCCGCTTTGGTCATCGGAGTAGTGGCGTTGATTCGTTCTCTTCTTGCGAATCCTCCTCTCGGGAAGAGCGGATTGCGAACTGCTGCCGTTTTTCTGATTGCGATCGGTTTGTTGATGCAGCGGGGCGGAGCTGAATGGTTCTTCTGGTTTCTCGCTGTGGCGATTGCTTTGCTGATGCTTCTGCCGCGTCTCGTTGATGGTTGGAAGCGATTCCGGGCAGTTCGCGAAAAAGCACGGGAGGAAAAGAAAAGCGAAGTGGTCGACTCGAGCGGAAACACCGGAGCGGCGACGACACTGATAGTGGGGTTGTTTTTGTGTTTGTCAGGATTTGGAAATGCCGCTGCTCAAGGGGCGACTCCCTTCGGGTATGAGTCTGCCGGAGAAATTCATCAGACCTGGGCGATCTCAAATGAAGAGAATTCGGTCGAGGGAAAAGGGCGTATTGCTTTGTCAGGTGAAAATGGTGACAGCTTTCTGCTTTTATGCGAGCCCGCGGTTCTGACCGGCTTCGAGGGAGAAGGCCTTCGTCTCACGAAGCAAACGCTCGACGGCTTCGGGCTATGTTACGTGGTTACGATTGCTGATAGTGAAACGCCGGAGGCAGTCAACAGTGATCCTTTTGCTGACCCCTCTCCTAAAGCTGCAGATTCGATTCGGAATTACGAAGCGTCGTTTTCTTTTCTGCTGGAAGTGGCTGATGTCACGAAAGGGATCGAGGTTCCGACCGGAGCGGCTTCGCTTCAGGAGATCGAAGCCAGTTTTGATAGAGCACAATGGACCTTCGAATGTGTTGAAGCGGTGAGAATTGAAAAGGGTGTCGGAGAAGGAGATCGCTCCACAGCGACTTTGCTGCTGGCACCGGGCAAGAAGGCAAAGGTCGTCTTAAAACCTGCAATGAGAGATGTGACCTCGGAAACGACGCAGTTCTTTGTCGAAAGCTCGAATCTGTATGTGCCGGGACCGGGAGTGGTTGATGGAAAGCACCGTCTCGCGATAAGGCCCTCGCAGGGGCAGGTGAAACAATTGGTCGTGACGATTCCAACAGGGCTGACGGTGAGCGAAGTTTCGGGACCGGCAGAGTCGTGGCAGTTTGATGCGGAGACGGGTTCGCTTCAGATGGTAGTCGAGCCTGCGCATTCGACGCCTTTCAGTATCGATGTGCAAACCCAGCGAAGTCTTGGACCGTTGCCTGCTGAGGTCACTCTTAAGCCTATCCTTACCGAGGGGGCAGAAGGGCAGGTCGGGCTCATCGCCCTAGCTTTCGGTCCGGATGCCCAACCGGAGAAAGTGGAATCGGAGACCTTGTCACAGGTGAACTTGAGCGATTTTGATGCGACGCTTCTTCCGAATGAAACTGCGGTGCTGCATCGCGTTTATCGTTTCGGTGAAACGGGTGGAGACGTCGCGCTTCGTGTCGCTCCGGTCGCTCCTGAGGTGAGAGTGGTGAGCAAGCAGGTCATATCGCTCGGTGAAGAGAGAATTGTTTTCGGCGTAAACTTCTCAACTTCGATTACTCGGGCAGGACTTTTTCAGCTGAGCTTTCCGTTGCCGGAGGGATTTGAAGTGGAGTCTCTTTCGGGCGAAGCGCTTCACCATTGGGCCGAAGTATCAGCCGGCGGACAACGTCGCATCGCGCTTCATCTAAATGGAAAGACAATAGGCGATCACAACTTCTCGCTTTCACTTACTTCTTCGGCTCCTGATAACTCCCCCGAGTGGGAGATTCCACGATTCACGGTGACTGAGGCGTCACGCCAAACCGGCGAACTGGTCGTGAAGCCGACTACCGGAATCCGTTTGCGGACGGTGTCGCGACAGAATGTTTCGGAGGTCGATCCCCGGACTCTCGGAGACGGAGCCAAAGGCTCGCTGGCGTATCGACTTCTGCAGCAGGACTGGGACCTGACTCTTGGGATTGAGAAATTGGATCCATGGATCACTGCGGAGATGCTTCAGGAGGTGACCTTACGTGAAGGCCAGACGAAGGCTTCCTTGTTTGTTCGTCTCAATGTTCAGAATGCTTCGATTAGGAATCTGAAAATTCAGTTGCCACTCACCGACCCTGAAGAGATTAAAACTCTGATTGCCTCAGGGAAGTCCGTTAGTGATCTTGTCAGGGTGTCGCCCGATTCCGATATGTGGGAGATCCAGTTCAAGCGCCGAGTCATTGGCGATGTTGATCTGCGGATTGAATACGAGCGTCGCGGTGAGCGTGAAAATGAGAGGGAGGCGATTACGCCGGTCGCTCTCCCTGATTCACGGCAGACTTCCTATTATTACGCGGTTCGTTCGGGAGGACGGCTCGAGATCGAGGTGCAGGATTTTCCTCGCGGCTGGCAGCGCGCTGACTGGAATAATGTTCCTCAGGTGCTTCGTGAAGCAGGGAATCGCAACGCGCCTGTTCTGACGTTGCGAGCCGTGAGTCCGCAGGGGCCTTTCTTCGTGGCGGCACGACGTCATTCTCTAGCTGAGGCCCTCAAGCTTCGCGTTGCGAATGGGAAGTTAACTTCGGTTCTTTCGCCATTGGGTGACCAACTCACGGCCGTTGATTTGACGATGGAAGTGGTTCAGCGAAGCAGTCTCCGGGTAGTGCTTCCGCCGGAAGGGGATCTCTTTAGTATTTTTGTGAATGGAGAGAGCGTGCATTCCGTCCGTCAGGGCGAGGCGTGGCAGTTTTACATACTTCCGGGAGCCAATGATAGAACGGCGACGGTGCGCTTTATTTACTCGGTGGAAGGTGAGCATTTCAAAAAGTCCGGACTCCTCAGTCCTCAGTTGAATGTTCCACTGGAGAATATTGAGTGGAATGTTGTTGCTCCGAAAGGGTTCGAACTGTCGGACAGCGGTGGAAACCTGGAGCTGAAACAACAGCAGCGCGGACAGCAATTTGATCGCAGCAGTTACCTGTCGAAGACACAGGGAAAGCGCGAGGAGCAGGCAAAGAAAGCGGCTGATCTCCTCGTGCAAGCTAACGATTTACTGCAGGCAGGTGAGCAGAGTAAAGCGCGCTGGGCTTTCAACAGTGTTGCCAACCAATACGCGCTTGATGCCGCCTCCAACGAGGACGCACGAGTGCAATTGGAGAATCTGCAGACACAGCAGGCCGTCGTCGGACTGAATACGAGGCGGCAACGTCTCTATCTTGATAACTCGGCGGATGGAATGGTCGGCGAGCAGAATGAACAGATTGAGATAGGTATCACTGAAAATCGGGTTCTACAAAAAGGGGACCTCAACTTCAGACCTCAGGAAATGAGTCAACTGCTTCTCGGTAATACGAGCGAAGACAACGAAGCACTTCGTAGGATCGCGGCACAGCTGGTGAAGCATCAGCGTTCGAGTATTCCAGCGCCCCAGGCAATTACGATTACGCTTCCCGAAGAAGGCGAAATTTACACGTTTCACCGAACCGTTCAGGTAGCCGAAAATGCGCCGCTTAATTTGGATTTAACGTTTACGGGAAGTCATCAAATCTCGATAGGGAAGGCAGTTGTTCTGCTCCTCCTTTGCGCGCTGGTCGCAGTGGGAATCGGTTTTGGTGCGCGAAGGGGCGAGGTGGCCTAGCGAAACCTGAACAGGGGGTGGCGGCTTCTTGCTACCAGCGGAGCCTTCGTCCAAAAGCGAGATGGATTAGTTTTCGCTCGGCCGGGGCAATTCGGCGGGAGGCTTATGAGGCGGCTGGAAGCATGCATCTCCCTGGGCGCTTCGTTGAAAATCTTTTCAATTCGATCACGCCTCGAACTCGAATAATTCCCGAAGCACCGTCGTGGCGTAAGTGCCTTTCGGAAGATCGAAATTGAGAACTAACTCCTTCTCATTTTCCCAGGCGAGGCTTGTCTCCTGCGGCGTCAGTCGAATTACACGGCGTTCCTGGCGCAAGCTCAGTTTTTCAAGATCAGAGGCGAGTTCCGACTCCTGCGAGACGATCTCCAACTCTAGACGTCTCACCTCGCTAATGCTCAATACCTCACCTTCTCCCCACAGAGGAGCGGTCAGTTCCAACGCCCCCGAGGCAACTCGCTCCACTTCATCGCCGTGGAGATTATCGGGGAGCACGAGGCTCCTGTTATTGGGAAAGCCGAAGACTTCGCCTTCCAGCGGCGTGGACAAGGTTCCGTCCTCGACACGAGTCGCGACGACGAGGTTGAAGAGGTAACTGCGTGCGGCAGAGATCAGGAGCCCGCGAACCAACCGGTCGCGCACTTCAAGTTGACCGCTCAACAATTCACGCGCCTGACGCACGTTGTTGCCACCGCGACCGAACCGCTGTGGGCCAAAGTAGTTGGGCACTCCCTGAGAAATCATTTTCTCCCAACGACTCTCGACTGCCCCGCGATCGCATTGGCAATCACGCAGGCGAATGGCGAAGCGATTGCCGTCGTGGCTGCCGCGATGCAGCTTGCGACGGTTCCGGGAGATTTTTAGAATACGGAGCCCCTCCGCTTCCAATTCGTCAGCGGTCGGGGACTCCTGCCCAGGAAGGTGAATACTGAAGCACTGCCGAGTCACCGCCTCCTTATCCTTGAGGCCGCAATGACTTATCAATCGTTTCCGAATCCCAAGCTGGTCCGCAAAATGCCTCGCGACGTCGTTGGTATTTCGCCCCGTTTTTTCGACCCAGAGAAAACAATGCTCCCCTTCGCCGGAGGGCTCGAAGCCGAGGATTTCCTCGACCTGAAAGTCTTCAGGACATGATTTGAAAACGGCGCGCCCCGGAGAATCACCAAAAAGCCGGGGAGGGTTAACAGGGGTCATGAAATTACGTTTCACAGGAGACTCCCGCTAAACCTTAGGAGAAGGGCTATCGATCTGTGGAAGGGGCTCTTTGAGAATATTATCCTTCAGACCTGATAGGCGAAATTGCAAATGCAACACCTGACTATTAGCTGGCCCGAATGTCGCTCCGTGAGCCTTCTCAGGGCGGCTGGTATCAGCAATTGCTCTCATTGCAGAGCCTTTTCAGGGGAACTTGTCTGGTTTTCTTTAATCTTTTAGCTGAATCAAGAATTTTTAACCGACGCCGTTCTAGTTTCAGGGTTGTGTGCAGAAGCATTCCGACCGGGCACAAAAAAACGCGAGGCTCTCGCCTCACGTTTTTTTGAAATGAAATCTATCGGTCTTTGATCAGATTGCCGAGGCAGTCTCTTCTCACTCTTACCGGAAAAAGTCGTCGTCGGGTTCACCTGGCTTACGGAGCGGCTGTGGTCCGGGATCTTCTTTTTTCTGAAGAGCTCGACGCAGCTTCTTGAGAGCGATGTTCTGGAGCTGGCGGATTCGCTCACGAGTGACGCCGAATTCCTGACCCACTTCTTCGAGCGTTTTAGGCTTTTGACCGCCCAGGCCAAATCGAGCATCGACAATTTTTCGCTCACGCTCGTCGAGAACCTCAAGGAGATCGTCGAGTTGCATGTGCATATTCTTATGGCTCAGGAGCTCCAGAGGAGTCAGCGCCTTCTCATCGCCGATGATCTCGCCGAATTGAGTGTTGTCGTCTTCGCCGATTGGGGCATCAAGAGAGGCAGGTCGCATCGCCGCGGATTTGAGATGCGAAAGCTTTGCGCGGTCGATTCCGATCTCTTCAGACAGCTCTTCATCGGTCGGTTCGCGGCCAAGCTCTTCGCTGAGCACCATCGCAACACGGCGCATTTTCGAAATTTTGTCCACCATGTGGACGGGAAGACGGATTGTCTTGCTCTGGTTCGCCAAAGCTCGCTTGATGGACTGTTTGATCCACCACGCGGCATAGGTGGAGAGTTTACCGCCCTTGTTGGGGTCGAAGCGCTCGACCGCTTTCATCAGGCCGATGTTGCCCTCAGAAATGAGGTCAAGTAAGGGTAATCCGTAGTTTGCGTAATCTTGTGCGATTTTGACGACAAGGCGAAGGTTTGCCTTAATCATGTGAGCACGAGCTTCCCTATCGCCATTTTTGATGCGATCAGCCAGCTGCACTTCTTCTTCGCGACTGAGTAGGGCGGTTTTACCGATCTCCCGAAGGTAGATCTTGATGCCGCCATCCATTTCTAAATTTGCCATATTTTTCGACTGCGATACTATACCGAATATTACTGGCCAGTAACCTCTTTCTTGGCTCTAGAATAGCAGTATTTGTTCTCGACTGTTAAAATTTTGCTATCTTAAGGAGTTCTAATAGACGCATCGGTCTTTTTTCCTTTCGTTTTTCGCTCTAACTGGTTGAAAAGGGTGCCTCTATAAATGCTTGATTCAAGAGGGAATCATTGCGCTTGGAGAGTTTTTTAGAAGAGATCGGTGATTGAAATCGAGTTCAAAAAAGGGTGCAACACGGCGTTAGGAGGAAAAAAGGGGTGTCGGACCGAGGTTCTTTGAGTGACGAAGAGCGCAGTATCAGGTTTTTTGAGTGGAAACTTAAATGGCGATCGAACGAAGTGAGCCATCATTAAAACCTAAATTGTCTTCCCGCGCCAACCTTTAAAGGGGTTCATTGCTCCATTTGACCCTGTTAATTTTCTATAATCCGTCCCCAAAGCCAGCTCCTACCCCAAATACCCTTTCGCCTCCGCAATCACTTCATCGAGACAACCTTTGCTAAAGGGGGAGTCCAAACCTGCTGATTTCAGCAAGCCGGTGTAGTCGAGACTTCCGCCTAATTGGCAGAGGTCTTTGTAGGCGCTCATGGTGCCTTCAAAGTTTTTTCGGGATTTGGACCACAATTGGAGGGCCCCGGTGAGGGCCAGGCAGTAATCGATGTAATAGAAGGGACTGCTATAGAGATGCTGCTTCTGCTGCCAACGGCGGCCGCTGGATTCGTGCGGGAGGTCGCCGTAATAATGCCAGGGGAGGTAGGTGGCTTCGAGTTCCTGCCACATTTGGTTTCGTTCTTCGGGAGTCGCTTCCGGATTTTCATACACCATGTGTTGAAAATGATCGATTGCGACGCCGTAGGGGAGAAAATGGATGTAGGTGGTCAGGTGGATGCGGCGAAGCTCTTCCGCCGCGTCCGCACCATAAAACTTGTCCATGTGAGGCCATGTCAGGAATTCGAGCCCCATCGAATGAATTTCGCAGGCTTCTGTCGTCGGCCAGATCAGGTCGCTCATGACCTGATTTCGACTGCTGTAGCTCTGGAAGGCATGCCCCATTTCGTGGCTGAAGACGTCGACATCTCCGCGAGTTCCATTGAAGTTGGCAAATATGAAGGGGAAGCCGAATTTTGGCAGGTATTCGCAAAAGCCTCCTCCGGCTTTCCCTTTTCGGGATTTCAAATCCATCGCTCCCTTTGCTTTCATCTCTTCGAAAAAGGTGTCGAGGCCGTTGCCCATCTCGTTGAACATCTCGGCGGCGCGGTCGACCATCCAGTCATGATCTCCGAGGGGAGCCGGATTTCCCTTCAGCGAGTAGACGCTGGTGTCCCAATACATGAGCGGGTCGACTCCGATTTTTTGGGATTGCTGCGCTGCGACCTCGCACGCCAGTGGCACGACTTTGTCGCGGACTTCGTCTCGAAAGGTAGCGACTTCCTCCGGGCCATATCCGATCCGGGTCATTCTTTGGTAGCCCAACTCGGTGAACGTTTTGTAGCCCAGTTTTTTGGCCATCGAATGCCGGACTTTCACCTGCTCATCGTAAATGCGGTCCAACTCAGGAGCGTTATCCGCATACCAGTTGGAATGAGCGAAGTATGAGGCTTTTCGGATGTCGCGGTCGGCGTGGTCGAAAAATTGATTCATCTCAGGGAGGGTGAACTCACTGTCCTGGAACAAGATTTTGCCTCCTGCGGTCAAAGAGGTGAACTGGGACTGGAGGGTCGACTCAGTGATGAGATCCTTTTCAATGGCAGAGGAGAAACTTTTCGTGTTGCACTGCCACTTATCGAACAGTTGCGATCCGGTCGAGACTTCTATTTGGCTGCGCAGTGGACAGTCGAGAAAAGCTTGTTTCAATTGGGTTTCGAGATCCGTGAACTTGGGAGAGGCCTCATCGAGGCGCTCTTTGGCTGCCTTGTAGGCTTCGTTGGTGGTGTCCTGATGAAAGCGGATTTCAGTCAAGTTGGACCACTCTTTGAATTCGCAAAGAACCCCGTCCCAGTCGGAAATCAGTGCGAGACAATCGTCAGCGTTTTGAGCGGCAGCGAGACGCTCGTGGAACTCTGTGTAACGAGTTTCGGTGAGCTCCAGGTTGGGTTGCTGGACCGTATATTCGGGAAAGCGGGTGGACATGGTAGAAAATTAGGAGTTTAGGGATTTAGGATTTTAGGGATCCAGGGGTGGTCTTCAAAGTTATTTTCTTCACCATTGAAAGGTGGAAGGCTCCGATCGAACTACTTTGAGACTAATATTTCGAGGGTATTTCCCCTCTCATCCCTTATCATGGATACTCTTAAAACTAAAATGACGCGCCAAACTATTATTTACCTTTTCGCTGTGTTTTCTCTCTGCTGCACGGTCTCCGCAAAACCGCTGGCCGGAAGCCGGCCGAATATTATTCTGGTGATGACAGATGACCAGGGGATGGGGGACCTTTCCTGCATGGGGAACGAGGTGGTGAGAACGCCCCACATCGACGCATTCTTCGAAAAGGCGACCCGTCTCACCGAGTTCCATGTCAGCCCGACTTGTGCGCCGACTCGTGCGGCAATGATGAGTGGGCGCTATCCGTTCAACGTCGGTGTGACGCACACGATTCTCCAGCGTGAGCGAATGGCGCTCGAGGTCACGACTTTGCCGCAGGTGCTGCAGTCGGCGGGGTATGCCACGGGCATTTTCGGGAAGTGGCACCTTGGGGATGAAGAGGCGTATTTGCCGGGGAACCGGGGATTTGATAAAGTTCTTATCCATGGCTCAGGGGGAATTGGGCAGGTGAAGTTGGGGGATTTTCCAACGAATGATGAGAACCGGTATTTTGATCCGGTGCTTTTGCACGACGACACGATTGTGAAGTCGAAAGGCTATTGCACGGATATCTTTTTCGATGCGGGGATGGGGTGGATCAAAGAGCAGGAAGAGGCGGGCAAACCCTATTTCGCTTACGTCTCCACTAATGCGCCACACGCTCCACTCATTGTTTCAGAGGAATACCAAAAGCGTTTTCTCGACCTCGGTTACGATCAGGGCACTGCCGGTCGTTACGGGATGATCGAGAACATTGATGACAACTTTGGTCTTCTCATGAACAAGCTTGAAGAATGGGAGGCGTTGGACAATACCGTGGTCATTTTTATGACTGATAATGGTGGGACTCATCTCGGTGGAGAGCTGAACGGGGAGAGAGTAAAACATTTCAACGCCAATCTGAAGAGTGGCAAAAACTCACCGAACGAGGGTGGCAATCACGTGCCGTTTTTCGTGCAGTGGAAAGGGGTTCTTGGCGAGGGTGTCGACATCAATGCTCTGACGGCCCACATTGATCTCTTCCACACATTCAGCGAGTTGGCCGGAGCCGAGCTGCCGACAGAAATGCAGGAGCTTGACGGCCGCTCGTTGTTGCCGCTTTTGGAAAACCCGGAGGCCGAATGGTCAGATCGCGAGCTTTTCGTTCACTGCGGGCGCTGGGGTCCGGGGAAGCGGGATGAATTCAAATACGAGAAGTGTGCGGTTCGCATGCAGCAATGGCGGTTCGTGAATAACAAGGAACTCTACGATGTGGCACAGGATCCGGGTGAAACGACGGATCTGGCGAGTGATCATCCTGAGGTGGTCGAAGGGTTGCGGAAATCATACGATCAGTGGTGGAATTCCACTTATCCTTTGCTAGTGAACGAAGGGCTTCCGAGACTGAAGGTGCATCCGCTGGCAGTTCGCTATGAGAAGCAGCTGAAAGAAAAAGGAATACCTGAGTGGGTTCCGCCGGTGGTTGAGTAGAACGGTTGAGGATTTGTTAGCCGTTTAGAGGGCGATGTTGCGGCCTTTACCTACTGTTTAGCCAGGGGCCTTCAAAGGCGGATTAGGAACTTGGCGAGAGCCTGATGATTGGTTATTAGTTCGCTGCCAAATTTGATGACCTCTTCGAATCCTGATAAACTACTGCTCCTGATCCTCCGTCTTGGTGGGTTCTGTTGCTTCGCAGGGTGGGCCTGGGTGCATCTGTATTGGGAGGGACCGTATGGCATTCTTTTGTGGAGAGACGAAACCTTTGCGCTGGCGGAATGGTTTGGAATCAGTTGGGATGAATTTGTGGGGACGGGGGCAAACGATGGGCTAGTCCAAAAGTGGCTCGCTCGAATAGGTTGGCTTTACCTCATTTTAAGTATCCTCACCCTGACAGTTCGCAAGAAATCGAAGGTTCAGATGGCCTTTCTCATGGGAGGCAGTGGTCTCCTTGTTGTTTTGAGTTATGCCAAATACCTCGCTGCTCTGGGGCAGCTTCCCATATTCATTGAGCACGGTAGCCAAATGCTCATTCCGGTTATCCTCGTGCTGGCTTTATCTCTCGGGGTTCGTCATCGCGCCACCGTCATCACCGCGATCGTAGCGGTGATCATGGTTTTCTCTGGTCATGGTGTTTATGCACTTGGTTATCCCTGGCCGACTCCGGCGAACTTTTTCGGAATGACTTCGTTGATTCTCAACGTCGAAGCGGAGACGGCGTGTGCTATTCTGCGAGTGGCCGGGATCCTGGATTTCGTCGTTTGTATTGGCCTGTTCGTTCCGCTCGCTCGTCGCTCGTGCGCGGTCTATGCGGCGGTTTGGGGTTTCCTCACGGCGATCGCAAGACCGGTCGCTGGTATGTCCACCGACCTGATCCACTGGGGCGCTGACCAGTATATCCATGAAGCGATCCTTCGTGCTCCCCATTTTATGCTTCCGCTCTATCTCTTTTTCCTCTGGAAGAAGTCGGAGGATCCCGTTGTTTCCGAAGCTTCGGCGTCGCTCAGGGAAGAGGAGGCTGACGCGTATATGAGTCATTCATAACTTTTACCTTTTAACTGACAAAGCAGTATTCCATCACTAGATTCTCCCTATGAAATTTGTTCGACTCCTCACCCTCTGTTGCACCGCCCTTTTGATTACGGGTATTGCTGACGCTCAACAAAATGGAAAAAAAGGTAAGGCAAAAGGCAAGGGGCGTGCCATTCTCGCGATTCCAGAGGTCGAGAAAAAGGACATCATCTGCTTTGCTCTCTACACGGTCAGTGACAACACTCTCAAACTGACGGCCCAGCTGTATCCGATTCCCGAAGGCGATACCAAAACAGTGCGCCTTGAG
Source organism: Verrucomicrobiales bacterium (assembly GCA_028047635.1). Lineage (GTDB taxonomy): Bacteria > Verrucomicrobiota > Verrucomicrobiia > Verrucomicrobiales > DEV007 > Arctic95D-9. Next base: position 6,597 of record JAOFXR010000021.1, on the reverse strand, counting down.
ATCGAGAAAGACGGAAAGTGGGTCGAGGTCGCGAAGACAGAAGCGATCGAGCGAGGCTGGACGGCACCGTTTCGCGTTGAAGACTGGGATGATACCAAAGCGGCGAAATATCGCGTCGCTCACGGAACTGAGGCCACTTACGAAGGCACGATTCGCAAAAACCCGACCGATAAAGATGAGGTCATCGTCGCAGGCTTTACGGGGAACTCGATTCACCCTTCTCATGGTGGAGATCTTTCCCGTCAGGATTTGATCGATAATGTAAAGAAGGTTGATGCTGACGTGCTTTTCTTTTCCGGCGATCAGGTTTATGACCATCACCGCCACTATGCCGCGTGGCTTAGATTCGGTCGGGATTTTGGTGAAATCATCAAGGATCGACCAACGCTTTGTCTCCCCGATGATCACGATGCGGGACAGCCAAACTTGTGGGGCGAAAGCGGTAAGGTTTCGACTCTCAGTGGTGCTGCTGACGGAGGCTACATTCAGCCGGGTGACTACGTTCAGGAAGTGGAGCGCGCTCAGACAAGTCACTTTCCCGATCCGGTGGATCCCACGAAGATTGCTCAGGGTATCGGAGTCTGGTACACGAATCTCAATTGGGGAAACATTGATTTTGCGATCCTTGAAGATCGTAAATTTAAGACAGGCCCTGCCGGTCGTGTTCCCAAGCAGGGGCCTCGTCCCGATCACATCAGCAATCCTGAATACGATCCGGCCAGCATCGATGTGGACGGTGCGATTCTCCTCGGCGAGCGTCAGCTCAAGTTCATTGATGAGTGGGCTCAGGATTGGAGTCACGCCAACATGAAGGCAGTGCTTTCCGCGACGATTTTTTGCGGAGGCGCTCATATTCACGGTTCCGCGAACGGGCGACTCCATGCCGATATGGACTCCAACGGCTGGCCGCAGACTCCGAGGAACAATGCCCTTCGCTCACTTCGTAAAGGTTTCGCGTTTCACTATGCCGGTGACCAGCACCTTGCGACGATTTTTCACCAGGGCGTTGATGAATACCGCGATGCGATCTGGTCGTTTTGCGTTCCTTCGATTACCAACCTGTATTTGCGTTGGTGGGAGCCGCTCGAGGCAGGCGCGAATCGCGAGGCCGGTGCCCCCGATTACAATGGCGATCACCTCGATGGCTTCAATAACAAGGTGACGAACTACGCGGCGGCAAATCCTGAGAAAAATCCTGCAGGAAATATCCTCAACACTCGCGCCGCCGGATTCGGTTTTGTTCGTTTCAATACGAAATCCCGCGAAATCAGGATGGAATGCTGGCCCCGAAATGTCGATGTCACGGACCCTGCCGCCGAGCAGTATCCCGGTTGGCCGAGGACTATTTCGCAGTTCGACAACTACAACCCGCCTTCCTGGGGCAAGCTTGGTGAACTCACTTTCGACATCGAGAATCCGGTCGTTCAGTTGATCGACGCCGAGTCGGATGAGATTCTTTACACCGTGCGTGCGAGTGGAAAGACGTTCACACCAGGAGCACCAAAAGGAAAGACTTTCGTTGTTAAGGCCGGTAAAGACGCGCCCGACACGGTTGTTTCGAAAGAAGCGAAGGCTGGCGGTGACGGACAAGCGGTTGTGCTTAAGTAGTCGGTGAAAAATTGTCGCTACGAAAATGAGACCCAAAAGCTGGATTTGTAGGATTGAAACTGTTCTCGTCGCAATTGCTTCTCTGGGGCTGTTCGCGGGATCGACTTTTTCCCTTCAAGCTGAGCCGTTCGAAACGGTGTTGTTCGAAGACGATTTTGAAGACGCTTCATTGAAAAAAGAATGGGGCTCCTGGAAAAGTGAATCTTTGATTCGAGACGGAGTTCTTGTCGGGATTACTCCGAAGACAGCGGATCACCCTTCGGTGAACACGGTGAAGTTGCCGCCCTTGAGCGATCTCGAAGTGGCGGTATCGTTCAAGTTTGCGGGGTCCAATAAGTTTAACATCATGTTCCGGGATCTCGACTACGAGGGGTCTCATGCCGGCCACATTTGTCATGTGGTCGTGGGGGCACAATCGATTGATCTGGTGGATGGCAAGACGGGGCAGTTTCTGAAGTCGATTCGGGATCTGCGAAAAGCAGGGATTAAGCCTGATGCAGCCACTCTCGAATTACTGAAGACGAAAGTTTCTCACAACGAGATCTCCATCGATTCGACGACGTGGCATGACCTTGTGATCCGGATCGAAGGCGATGTGATAAAGGTTTGGATCGACGGTGAGTTGGCGGGTACGCTGAAGTCTGAAGGGATTGCTCATACGACCAAATCGAATATGAACATCACGACGATGGATCGGGAAGTTCACTACGATAATTTTGTGATCAGAACGCCGGAGCCAAAATGACAAATGCTCTGCCGTCTCGAAGGTGTGTAAACAATTTTTTCCGTTGGGAATTAGAGGAATCATTTCATTCGATGTTTAGATCGATTTTAACGATTCGTTTGATGTCAGCTGAGAGTGTTTGATGTAAGCATGATTCGACCATTACTTTCACTTTTTGCTGTTTCTTCCTCGCTTCTGGTCGCCTGCAGTCCTGTTCGAACGGTCACTCCAATTGCTAAAGAAACAGAGATTTCATTGCAGGAAGAGTTTCAAGGCACTTGGAGAATGGGTGAGGGAGTATTTCATATTGCCTTTGATGAAGAGAGCATTGGGCGTATTGCCTGGATCGAATGGAAGGGGAATGAATTCGTGACGAGGCGGGGTAAATTTAATGCTTTGCGATCGAAGGATGAGGAAGAGGCTGGATTCATTTCTATCCAAATGGAGGATGAAGCTGAGGACGGCGTATATTTGTTGGGGGCTTTTAAGCTCATCGAGCCTGACTCTATTTTATTCTGGGAAGCTGATCCCTTCAGTCGCTACGAGTCACTTTTAGGGGATGAAAAGTTGGAAGGGGAAATCAAGAAAGCAGACAGTCCTTCAAAGATGATTATTTTTGCGGACGGTTCTGAGCTGGTAAGTAAGATCGATAGCTTCAGCGAGCATTTCGATTTAGAGAGGCCAATTCTTATGACACGTGCCGTTCCTAAAAGTAACGAAGCCTCTTCACCGAATTGAGGTGAGTTTGTGGTGACGGTTAGCTTCGAGATGCCTTTGCCTTTAATAATGAGAAATCGCCTGAAGCGGGCTTTACTGCTCGTGATCTCTACACAAAAAAGCGCGAGACCATACAGGGTATAGTCTCACGCTTAACAGGGTTTGATCCCTCGAAGTGGGCTTAAAGAAACTCGTTCACGAGGTTCTCGAGCATCTCCTGACGACCGCTGGCTACGGTGGGCTCGCCGTTGGCCTGAGTGAAGGCTTCGAGGTCTTCGAAGCTGCACTGGCCGGACTCGACTTTGGCACCAATGTCTTTGTCGAATGAGCTGTAGCGCTCATCGACGAAATTCAGGAGGCGTCGGTCTTCGCGAATAGCGTGTGCGATCTTGAGGCCGCGTGCAAAGGCGTCCATTCCGCCAATGTGCGCGTGAACGAGGTCGATTGGCTCGTGAGATTCACGGCGACGCTTCGCATCAAAGTTCAGGCCACCGGTGGTGAGCCCGCCCATTTCCAACACAACCAGCATCACTTGTGTCGCGAGGTGAATGTCGGTGGGAAATTGATCCGTATCCCATCCGATGAGAGTGTCACCGCGGTTCGCATCGATACTTCCTAACATTCCCGCATTGGCAGCGACGGTGAGCTCGTGCTCCATCGTGTGGCCGGCGAGAGTGGCGTGGTTGGTTTCAATGTTCAATCTGAACCGGTCCATGAGATCATACTCGCGGAGGAAGTTGAGACAGGCAGCTGCGTCGCTGTCGTACTGGTGCGTAGAAGGTTCGCGAGGTTTTGGCTCGATGTAAAAAGGTCCGTCAAAACCGATCTTCTTCGCGTGGTCTACGGCCATGTGGAGAAACGCAGCGAGGTGATCGATCTCACGCTTCATGTTCGTGTTGAGCAATGTCGAGTAGCCTTCGCGACCTCCCCAGAAAGTGTAGCCAAGGCCGTCGAGCTCTTTGGTTGCTTCCATTGCTTTTTTCACCTGTGCACCGGCATAGGCGTAAACGTTGGCGTCGGGAGAAGTGGCGGCACCTTGCGAATAGCGTGGATGGGAAAAGAGACAAGCGGTTCCCCAGAGCAGCTTCACTCCGGTTTCGTTTTGTTTGTCTTTGAGTTTTGCTACGACTTTGTCGAGAGCTGCACTGGATGCGCTGAGATCATTGAGCTCGGGAGCGATGTCGCGGTCGTGCCAGCAGTAGTATTCAATTCCCATTTTATCGAGGAACTCAAAAAAGACGTCGACGCGAGTGAGTGCATTTTCGACCGAGTCGCTTCCGTCATCCCATGGCATTTGAGCGGTTCCGCCACCGAAGGGATCTGATAAATCGTTCCGCATGATGTGCCAGTAAGCACCGGCAAAGCGGAGGTGATCTTTCATCGACTTTCCGCCGACGAGCTCGTCCGCGTTGTAGTGTTTGAATGAGAGGGCGTTCTTCGAGGAAGTTCCCTCGAATTGGATTTTGTCGCAGTCGAAGTATTGCATGTTCTTTAAAAAAGGTTTTCGCCGGGGGCGTTTTTAATTGAGCGCCCAGTTTAGGACAAGTTGAGAAAGCGAAAACCGCAAAATGCGTGTATATTCTGTGGATTTGCGTCAAAAGTAAAAATGAGTCATCAGGTAGCAATTGTCATGTCAGAGGTCTTTCTGAGACGGCTCACGCCTTCGTTGATGCCTTTCGTGAGGCGCGACCTCGATTTTCGAGTGATGAGTATTCATCGGCCTCAAGCGGAATTAGAACGCTTGCTGAGCGAGCTCGAGCCTGATGGTCTGATTACCGAATGGTTGCCGGACAAAACGGAGTCCCTTCTTGAGCTGGTACTGGGAACTCCGACGGTGATTGTTGATACCGATTTTCAATACCCGGGGGTGGTGAGCGTTGATGTTGACGACGAGGCGGTGGGAAGAGAGGCGGCGCGTGCGCTTCAACAATCGGGATTGCGGCATTTTGCCTGTCTTGGGAATGGGCAGCCGTATTCTGATCAGCGGATCCAGGGGTTTATCGATTGGGTCGGGCCCGGGGCATCTGTGACGGTGCACACGGAAAGCGGCTTCGAAGACACGCGCTACAGTGAATCGTTTGTGCAACCGAGTCGTGAGTTGCGGAAATGGCTCATTGAGCTGCCATGGCCTGTCGGAATCTTTGCGGTTCACGATCCGTTGGGACGTTATCTTTGTGGCGCCTGTCAGCAACTTGGTATCAAAGTTCCTGACGAGGTTGCTGTGATCGGCGCGAACAACGACGAGTTGGTGTGTGGACTGACGCACCCGATGCTTTCAAGTGTTTCGATTCCGTGGAATGCGATAGGGGAAGTCGTTGGGGAATCGATGCAGGGATTGCTTGCCAGGGAAAAAAAGGATTTATCGATGCCTCGTATCGTTCCGCCAGGCGGAGTGATCCTCAGACACTCGGCGAATCATTTTTCGGTCGACGATGCGATGCTTCGGCGCGCCATGTCTTACCTCTCGGATCGGTTGCAAGATCCAGTCAATGTCACGACGCTCTGCTCAGATTTGAGGATTGCGAGGCGAACACTCGAGAGGAAATTCAAAGAGCACTACCGCTGCACGCCCTGGGAAATGCTTTGTCAGTTGCGGGTGAATCATGCGAAGCGGCTTCTTGCGGAAACGAATCATCCCATTTCACTCGTCGCCGAATTGTGCGGGTTCAATGAGCCTGAGCAAATGACGGTTGTCTTTAAACGGCTCACTGGAATTCCGCCTTCGAAGTTTCGCCGGGCGAACTGAGATGATTAATGTCATTCAGTCACTCCTGACTGAATGACCAGAGAAATCTTCAAAGCCTATCCCAAATGGAGAAATAGGAGCTCTTCCGGTCACATCCCCGGACGAGTCAACGCCTGCCCGTTGTTGCTGGCATCAAGTGATTCCAAAAACGGAACGGCTACCTTTGCCCATTCATCAGGCTCGGGATAGTGCCTTGCTTCTTCACCGAAACATTTTTGCAGCATCGCGGTATCAATCACACCGGGATTGAAAGCCACTGCCGCCAGTCCGGTGGGGAGATCTTGTGCCAGTGCCTGAGTAAGCCCTTCAATGCCCCATTTCGTCGCGCAGTATGGGGCAACATCGAAAGAAGTAGAACGGCCCCAACCGCTCGAAAAATTAATAATCACTCCGCTGCCAGCGGCAATCATTGAAGGAGTAAAAGCCGAAATGAGGCGGTGGACACCCGTGAGGTTGATGTTCATGAGTTGGGAAAACTCATCGGTTGGAACTTCCCAAAGAGGGGCGGGCTCGTTGATGAGGGCCGCCGCGTTGATCAGTACATCGGGCGCTTTGATTCGCGACCGGGTCTGTTCTGAAAAATGTTGCACTGAACTTTCGTCAGCAACATCCAGCTCAGAGAAATAATGATCTCCGCCCAGCTGAGCGGAAAGGGAACTGATTGCATCTGTGTCGCGGGCTCCACCAAAGATGCGGTGGCCACGACTGGCGAACTCGAGGGCCATGGCCTTGCCCAGCCCCCGAGATACGCCTGTGATGACGATGTTTTGTGGCATGTCTGCCAAAGACTTAGCGCTTACGT